>WAQG01000047.1 GCA_015520395.1 Candidatus Geoarchaeota archaeon | reverse complement strand
CCGGAGGTCAGGGTCTCAACCCAGCACCCAAGGATCCACTACGAGGAAAACGTGCTGGCAACCTTCAACGTCCTGGAGGCGGCGAGGAGGCACGGGGTAAGGCACGTCATATTTGCATCGTCCAGCACGGTCTACGGCGACGCAACCATCATCCCCACGCCCGAAACCCACCCACTAAACCCGATAAGCGTATATGGGGCGTCGAAGGCAGCGGCGGAACAACTGGTAAAGGCGTACGCAAACCTCTACGGGCTAAGGGCGGTCATACTCAGGTACGCAAACATAGTCGGCCCAAGGCTGAGGCACGGCGTCATCCACGACTTCCTCGTGAAGCTCAGGGAGGATCCCTACGAGCTTGAGATACTTGGTGACGGGACGCAGAGGAAGAGCTACCTATACATAGACGACGCGGTGGAGGCGACGGTGGCGGCATACGACAACCTAGCAAGGGATGCCAAGCCTTACATGATCTACAACGTCGGAAACAGGGACTGGACAACTGTCAAGGAGATAGCGGACGTGGTTGTAAGGACGCTTGGACTAAACGAGGTTAGGTATAGGTACAGGCCGGCGACGCCGGACGGGAGGGGGTGGCCGGGGGACGTCAAGCTAATGCTCCTGGACATAACCAAGATAACGGGCGAGACGGGATGGCAGCCAAAATACACTAGCAGGGAAGCAGTTGAGAGAACCGCCCGACAACTGGCAAAAGAGATCCACTAATACGACCTTAGCAGCTGATGAATAATGGATCAATCATTGTTTTGATGGTTGGGCCAGCATCTACTTAAAATGCTCATTGAAGACGGATCGCATGCCACCATGGTATCAGTGAACATGCTCCCCGACCTTGGTGAACTGTATCCGGAGGGCGGGTTGGTTGGAAGGCTCGACGAGCTGAGAGGCCTAAAAGTCGTTATCATCGGGTTTGGTAAGATGGGGCTTCTCCACAGCACGATCCTCAGCCTACTCCTGCAGAACCCTCCCAGGGCCATCGTCGACAAGAGCCTCACAGTCAGGCTCGGCTTCTCAAGGCTGTTCGGGAAGAAAGCAGTCTTCCACAAGAACCTTGAGGATGCCCTTAGGGACGGGGCCGACCTTATATACGTTACAACGCCGACACCCTCTCATTACCCCATCCTAAGGACTATTCTAAGCAGGGAAGACATTAGAGGGGTTTTTGTGGAGAAGCCGCCGACAGCCACACATATTCAGCTTAAAGAGCTAGCTGGGGCCGTTGGGAGGAGGGCCGTCATGGTGGGCCTGCAGAAGCGCTACTCCCTCCCCTTCAGACATGGTAAAATCTTGTTGGAGGAGGGGGCTGTCGGGGAGATCGAGGGCGTTGAGTGCTACATAAAATCTGGAGACATACTCGAGAAGACCAGCAGGTTCGATGCGGTGGGAAGAGGGGTTCTCCTGGACCTTGGCATACACCTGGTAGACATGCTCTCCTGGCTCTTCGGCGACCTTAGGGTTGAGGAGGCCGCCTTTAAATCAATCTATACGAATGTAGACGACCATTTTTGGCTCAGGCTCTCCAGCAGAGACGGCTTCGAGATAAGGGCTGAGGTCACATGGAGCGACCCGGCATTCAGGGTTCCGGAAACCCTGATCAGAATACGGGGCTCCAGGGGGAGCCTAGAAGTCACCGAGGACTACCTCAAGATAACAAGCCCCCAGCTAAACAAAGCCTTCTACCGGCCCCACTACTACCAAGGCCTGCCACCAGTCCTCGTAGCGGATCCCGAGTTCACCATCGAAAACATGCACCTCCTGCTCCGCCTCCTAGACGGCGGGGAGCCGGCAACAAGCCTAAGGCGCTCAGAGCCGGGCATGAGGATCGTGGAGGAGGCCTACTCCAAGGCCGAGAAAATTGGTTGAAGAGCTCCTCCTCGGAGACAACCCATTCATAGGCGTAAGCCACCTAGCCCAGGCTAAGGCCCGTGAAAGCGTTGGGATGGGTGTGGACAGCTTTGTCAAGGTTGTCACTACGGCCTGGGAGTCTGGGGCTACTGGCTTCACATTCTCCACACACCCCACAAACCTGGAGATCCTGAGGGGGCTCGCCGGGGATGACCGGGGGGTGTTGACCAGGCTCAACTATTATCCACTAGTCCCATACGGGATGGGCTATGTCAGGGCGTCCAACGTCACCGGGCTGCCTGGGCTGGGAAAAATGATCCTTAAAAGATCCCTAACAAAAATGAGCAGCCTGGGGTGGTTGGTGAAGGCGGCCATTGGGCTCAACCCCTCCATACTCCTGGCAATGCAGTTGGCAGAGGATCTGGCACCGTTCATGGAAGTGCTGCCCAGACAGAGGGTGAGAGCAGTGCTTCTCCATGAGGTGTTGACCGAGGTGCTCGTGGCCCACGACGCGCCCCAGATCTATGAGACCCTAAGGGACTACCTTAGGAGCAGCTATGGCGTTGAGGTTGGGCTGGAGACAAGAAACATACATCATCTTAAATTGTTCATGGAGAAACACGGCCTAAGGATCCCCTACATAATGACGCCGATGAACCCCCTGGGCTACCAGATGACCCCCGACAGGGAGAGGGCGGAGAAGGCCATAAGGCTCCTGGGCGGGCAATCCAGGATAATAGCGATAAACATACTGGCCTCAGGCGCACTAAGCCTGGAGGAGGCCATAAAATACATCCTGAAATTCGACCCCTACGGAGTCGCTGTAGGCACATCCAAGGCATGGAGGGCCAGGGAAAACTTCAAAAGGCTTAGGGACGCGGTGACGGGGCGTTCATGAGGGTGCTGATGGTGGCGAGGGAGTATCCCCCATACGTGGTGGGTGGCGTCGCCATCCACACCCAACACCTAGTCAGGCACATGCGGATGATGGGGGTTGATGTCGACGTCCTCTCGTTCGGCAGCAGCGACAAAATACTCTACGAGGACGGGGGAAGGACGATCTTCATGAGGGCGAGAAGCTCCATAGTCTCCAGGGTCGATGAAGGCTATCTGAGGGACATGCTGATCCCCCTCGACATGGCAAGGTACGTGGGCGCCGCAGCCAAGCTGATCAAGGCGGAGGACTACGACGTCGTCCACGTCCAGGAACCCTACCTGGGCGGGCCAATAAGCCATGACGCAAAGGTCACGACAATCCACGACACAAGCTACGGAGAGCTGAGATCCATAATCTCCTCGAGAACCTTCACCTCCTACATGATACGTAAAACCATATTCTACGCAACCCTGGGATACACGATGGAGTTCACAAGCATCTCAAACAGCAGGGCAATCATAACCCCGTCACCCCAGGTCAGAGACGAGCTAATACACATCTACAGGTGCAGCAGAGACAAAGTCTTCGTCATCCCAAACGGCGTCGAGAAACCCGGCCCAAACGAGCCCAGCCGAGAAGAAGCGAAGAGAAAGCTGGGCCTCAACGACCTAACCATAATATTCACAACAGCCCAACACATAGCAAGGAAGAGG
Organism: Candidatus Geoarchaeota archaeon; assembly: GCA_015520395.1. GTDB lineage: Archaea > Thermoproteota > Thermoprotei > Gearchaeales > WAQG01 > WAQG01. The sequence continues at coordinate 9,299 of WAQG01000047.1, read as the reverse complement.
CTGGACGTCCTGCTAAAGGCCGCGGCCATGCTGAAAGACAAGTGGATGGGAAGGGCCAAGATACTGATAGGCGGCGACGGCCCACTAACCCCACAGCTGAAAAAAATGGCAGCAGAGCTGGGCCTCCAGGGGTTCGTCGAATTCACAGGCTGGATACCAGACAAAGACCTACCAACATACTACAGGGCATCAGACATCTTCGTAATCACCTCAGACTACGAGGCCGGCCCCCAAACCCTACTAGAAGCCGGAATAAGGGGCTGCGCCCTAGTCACAAGCAAAATACCATTCTTCCCAGCCCTAATAAAAAACAACACAGACGGAATAACCTTCAAACCCAGAAGCCACACCCAACTCGCAAAAACCCTAAACAAACTCCTAACCAACAAAGAACTAAGAGAAAAACTCCAGAAAAACGCCATAAAATTCGCATCAAAATTCACATGGGACAAAATAGCAGAGCAAACAATCATGGTTTACAGGACTGTCAAAAAGCTGGGGAATGCGGGGGGATGAGCCTCATGGGCTATTTCACAGGTTTTTCTAGGCTTGGCTAAGCGTTGCTAAAAGGCGTAGTAGTCTTCGCTGGGACAGTTGGAGCTGGAAAATCCACCCAGATGCATTTAGCCGCAGCTAGCCTGAGATCCAGGGGTGTGAAGGTTAGAACTGCCTTCCTGAAATCCGGGCATATTGCTGCGTTCGCCTTAGAGCATATGCTGGTCAGGATCTCTGGGATTAAGAGGAAGGCTCATCCAACGAGGATACTGACTGAAGAGCGCCCAGAACTCTTTAAGAGGCTATTTGGGCTATGGGTCCTCCTTGATCTACTTAGTATCTCGGTAAAATTCCTAGTAGAGCTGCTCATACCTCTAAAGCTGGGCTTCCTCATACTGGTTGAGGAATACCTGCCCGCAACTATAGCGGACTATCTCTACCTGGCACACACCCTGAACTATAGGTCTAAAATCCTTAAGTGGGCTCTGACCCTGCTCGTTAAGCTCCTTCAGATTGGAAAACCTGTTAAGGCCATCTTCATGGACGCCAGCGATCAGGAGCTGAAAAACCGGTGGACAGCTAGGGGCAGCTTCGAGGAGAGCCTTAGTTACATCTCAATGCAGCGAATGCTATTACCAAGGCTCCTAAAGGAATTTTCAGAGGACTTCACATACATGTTCACCGCCAAGTCCTCGGTAACGGAGACCCATGTAGCCGTCATAAACCTGGTTTACAGCCTTAAAAACAAGTCCGATAAGAAAGAAGGCGTATCAAGGCTTCCTAAACCGAGGGTTCGCGACTCCACACTTCACAGCACCACTGGCATGATGGAGCGGCTGGGTGTTTGAGTTGAAGGTACTTATGGTTGCACACACATTTCCGCCATATGTAGGAGGGTTAGCCCATGTTGTAGAGAATCTCTCGACGGCGCTGGTTACCCGGGGATTCGAAGTTGAGGTCGTCACCTTGAAGGTTGGGAGGGGGCTTCCAGAAAGAGAGGTGTATAGGGGGGTTGCGGTAAGGAGGTTTAGGGGCTATGCGCCTGATGGGGGCTATTTTATCCCAAGCCCTGGGTTCTACGAATACCTGAAAAAGACGGAGGCTGACATCTTCCATCTCCATAACATAGGTGCCCTCACTGTGCCTGCGGCTTACCTGGCTATTAGGAGGAAAGACAATGGATATGTCCTGACCCCACATTACCATAAATCCGGCTATAAATGGCATGCCAAACTCCTTTGGAAGCTCTACAGGCCGTTTGCCCGCAAGATCGTAAAAGATGCCAATCTTGTGCACTGCGTATCTGAATATGAGGCATCCCTAGTGAGATCCGTCTTCGGAGTCCGGAAGCCCATCATAATACCTAATGGAGTTTCAAACGATGTGTTCGACCACCGCTGGGCTCCCCCAAGGAATATAGTCTTGACATATGCTGGCAGAGTTGAGGGGTATAAGAGGGTCGGCCTACTTGTCGACGCAGCCTACGAACTGTCAAGAAGAGGACATGAGGACGTTGTAGTCAAGGTAATTGGACTTGGCCCCGACCTTCCCAGGTTAAAAAGAAAGGCGGAGGAGCTCAGGGTAGAACTAGTTTCCAAGGGGTTCCTGCCTAGGGACGAGTATCTCAGGGAGCTGGCCACATCAACGGCCCTCGTAAACATGTCGGAATATGAGGCGTACAGCATCGTCTCCGCGGAGGCCATAGCCATGGGAGTACCCGTGGTCGTCGCAAAACCCTGGGGAGAACACTTCAAAAAATATGGGAAGGTCTATGTGGTTAACCCGAGGCCCGGCGAAATCGCAGATGCAATAGAGGCGATCATGGAAGGAGGGCAACACGATACAGCTAAGACGGAGGGGGTGCCCAGGTGGAGCGAGGTTGCTGAAAGGCTCATCAAGGAGGTGTACTTAAGGGTTGCAAGACGCTGACCCCTGGGCGCTGGCAGCCTCGGTGCTCGTCCACATCTCCCTCGACAGGCCGGGCAAAGCGGCGGAAAACGCAAAAACGCTCCTAGCAGAACATGGCGGAGACATGGAGCTGGCATCATGGATCAAGGCAAACGAGCTCAGCCTCCTATTCCAAACCCTGACAGACGGGTTCAGGGGCCTGGACGGCAGGGGGGTGAAAGCCTTGAAGAGGGATGCGGAGGAGACCCTTAGAAGGGCTAGGAGCATGGCCAGGCTAATCCAGGTTTTCACAGAGGCCTTCGAGAGGAGGGGTATAGAGTATGTGATCTTCAAGACCTTTAACAGGCTTATGAGGGTGGACGTCGACGTCGACGTGCTCATACCAAAGGACATGTACCTGGAGGCCGTCAAAGCACTGCTCGACGCGGGCTTCCAGCCAATAGACGACCTATCAAAAACCTACGCAACAGGCCTAATGCTCCCGGGAAACCCGATCGTCCTAGACCTACACACAGAGATAACAGTGCTCGGAACACCATACTTCAACCACCAAATACTACTAAAGGAGAAAACAGAAACCAGCCAAGAGCTAGGAGGCATAGTGCTCACAACATACACGCCCAGCCCAACCGCCGAAGCCGCAGTCAGAATCGCCCACGCCGTGATAAAGGAGGCCGAAATAAGGGCCGACGACATCTCAGAGACCCTAAAAACAATCATAAAAACAGGAGCAAAGCTAAACACACTTATTCAAAAACAAAACCTAACACTAGCCTACCAAACCTACATACAAATACTAAAGAATACAGTAAGCAAAAAACTCAGAAACCTGCCTATAAAAATCCCAGAAAAACAGAGAATGAAGGCACTAATAGACAAGGCTAAAAGGGATGGATTACTCACACAGCTCACAATGTCCCTTACAAACCTGAGATACAGAAGAAGCGCGGCAATGGTAGGGAGGCTCATAGCCGAAGAGATATGAAGGCCTCAGACATATCATGACGAGCGAGTCCTCGCCCGGCCCCAATCCACCTACATACTTCCTATGGGTGTTAATGCATGTATAAGATAGCAGTGCTGATTCCGGCTTATAATGAGGAGGAAAATATAGCCGAGACCCTTAAAAGCCTGCTAAAACAGACAGTAAGGCCAAGCCTCATCCTAATCGGAGACAACGAGTCAACAGACAACACAGCAGAGGTGGCCAGAGCCCTACTTGAATCCCAAGGCTTTAAGAGATACGTCATCATAAAGGTTAAGAGGTTCCCGGATCTGGGCAAGCTAAACATAAACCTTGTATACTCAGCCCTAAACAAGGCCCTCAAAATAATCGGTGAGGACTTTGACTACATAGCCACAATAGAGGCCGACGTCGCGCTCGAGGAAAAATACTTTGAAAAACTAATAAAACACTTTGAGGAAAACCCGAAGCTCTGCATAGCAGGCGGAAGACTAGAGCCACTCGGCCTCCCACAGGACCCCTTCCCCCTAACCATAAAAGCAAACCTATGGGGCGGCAACAGGCTGTACAGGGCCAAATGCTGGCTAGAACTAAACAACGAAATAGACATAGCACAACTACCAGCATGGGACACAGACCACGTCGTCCTAGCGATCCTCAAAGGCTACCACGTAGCCCAGATACCCAACGCAACCTCAAAAACAACAAGAAACATCACAAAATTCCACGGAAAACCAAAAGGCACAACCGATGCCCTACACGGACTACCAATATGGTGGGCACTATTCAAAACAATCCAACTTAAAGATTTAGAATATCTAATCTGGTATATGGTAACAAAAATTCAGTGTATCGAGTATAATAGAATTAAACAACTGCAATGTGTTTATTATTATGCAGCTCACCAAGCGATTTTTAGGAAGCTAAGAATTCTTGACCACCTACGTCAATCTAACATACCCTCCCTAAACGCCATCTCACAGAGTTAGCTCTAGAAATTTCTGATGACATGTAATTGAAGCCGAAATAAAACTTCGTGATATGATTCACATAGTTATACAGAATAGAACACATTATCTGCATCTATTACTAAAAAAATCTATGACTAAACTTAAAGGCATGCCTGAACGAGTAAGCTATGCACGCATGGAGACCTTAACAAGGGGATTAGAAAAGATTTTAAGAAGCTTATGGCTGGTGCCAGGCCGATAGTCTCGATAATAATTCCACTTTACAAGAGTAGTCCAACAATAGGTGCTGTTCTGGAATCAATAGATAAGCTAAATTTCAATAAAGAAGACATTGAAATATTCATGATATATTACCCACTGCCAGGTGATAACACAGAGAAGCTGGTGAAAAAGTTTATAGAGAAAAATGGCCACAAATATTATTCCGTAAGATTAATCTTTAGGGATGATAGAAGAGCAAATTACGCCAGAAACTTAGGCATAAAGCTCAGCAACTCTGAGTACGTGTTTCTGTTGAACGATGACATACTACTTCCATCCAAAATTCTGACGTACGCCCTAGAACACTTCAAAAACCCTGAGGTGGGCGCAGTAACGTTCCCCTACATGCTTCAACCGCCCCGCATATTTGAAGAGGCAATGTTTTTCAGGTTTTACGGTAGAATAAAGAGGACGAAGGTTCTTAACCTTGGATGCTCAATAATAAGAAAATCAATAATTAAGGAGATCGGGTTTATAAATGAGAATCTAGGACCGCCAATATCGTCAAACGACGACTACGAGTTTTCGGCGAGAATGGCTAAGGCCGGGTATAAGATAATAATTGATGGGAGAATGACATTAAGGGATATAGGAGCACTTAAGGAGACGAATCCTGAATCTACGGGTCATTCTGTACTTAACGTTCTGAGGTGGTATAAAAAGCTGGCCTGGTACGACGTGACAATAGGTGCAGACACGTATCACCTGGTTCTTAGGTCGGCCCCATTATCATGGAAACTTGAGGTACCCTTTTATCTGGCAATGCCGGCCGCTCCGTTACTCCTTACCCTGTTCAGCCCCTTCCTAGGTCTCCTCGCAGCCCTTGCAATTATAGTTACAAGTATCGTCTACTATAGAGCAACGCGCCCGAAATGGATGTTATATTCATTACTCCTACTCGCCAGACGGGTTCATAGGGCCTATGGCTACGTTCTTAGGAGGGCATATTTATTATTTAGGAAATTAGGCGGTTAATTAGAGATGGTTAAGTGGTCTTCTAAGACGGTTCTAGTCACAGGGGGCGCGGGGCACATAGGCAGTAGGGTTGTAAAAAAGCTCATTGAGGAGCGAGGGGCGCAGAACGTGGTTGTGTTGGATAATTTGAGTGCATATGAATTTGACCAGCTTGAAGTATTTGAGATCAAGCCGCTGATCAGGGAAGGGGCTGTACATTTTGTGAGGGGAAGCGTGTCGAACAGGAACATAGTCAAAAATGTGGTAAAAAAGGTGGATTATGTGTTTCATCTAGCGGCATATGCTGACGTTGCTGCCACGATAAGGAATCCTGACCTAGACTTCGAAGTAAACGTTATGGGGACGTACAACATCCTAAAAGAATCACTAAATAACGGCGTTAAACGAGTGATATTCGCGTCCTCCGCATCAATATATGGAGACCAACCCTCAAGCGGTGGAGAGCCAGTGCAGTTTCATGAGGATATGAAGCCGAACCCCCTTTCGACATATGCCAATTCTAAGCTGTGGGGGGAGATGCAGGCCAAGCTTTTCTATCAGCTCTATGGACTAGAGACGGTCTCGCTAAGATATTTTAGTGTTTATGGCCCATACCAGATCCCAAAGCCTGGAAGCCACAGTTGGGTGGTAGCAATATTCGCAATGAGAGCCTATAAAGGCAAGCCCTTAATAGTATATGGCGACGGCACGCAGGTAAGGGACTTCACATACATAGACGATATAGCAGAGGCGACCATCAGGGCAGCTGAAATGCCATGTGCAGGAGAGGCCATAAATGTGGGGACAGGTAAACCAACCAGGATAATAGAGCTAGCAAGAAAAATACAGAAATTAGCACATGAATATTTTAGAAAGGATGTGGAAATAAGGTTTAAGCCAAGGCCCAAAGGCGACCCAATGGGAGGATATGCAAGCACGGAGAAGATGGAAAAACTCTTAGGGTGGAGGCCGGAAACCACGCTAGATGAGGGGCTTCACAGCTATTTTAATTGGTTGAAGAAGCACATCAGGGTAATACCGAGCTGGATATAGGATGACCGAGCTCGGACTTATAGGTAACCTATTCAGCCAGCTAACATTCATCGAGCTAATTATAATAAACTATGTAATAATAATGCTTATCCTCTTAATTGCCCTACTAATACCTGGATCAAAGTATAAAGAAAAAACCCCAGGCGTGTGGGCTAAACTTGGGATAGTGGGAACCACCATGGGAATAATGTTCACTTCATTCTATCCCGGTGGCCTTGAAAGGCCAATAATATTCTTCATACTTGAAGGCCTGCTGGGAGCTATGCTCCTTTATTCCTACAGCCGAAAAACGAAGCACCTACTATTATTGGCTCTTATAATATCAATGGTAATAACTCCAGTTTCCGTTTACACACGCAATAACTTCTACCCCATATCCTCCATACACCTCGAGCCGCTCTATCAAACCGGAAGAATACTGCGCTACCAGGAAGCAGCCATAAAGTCAAAATTGTACTACTACATCCCGATCGATCCTCTAGTAACGGTTCCCGTCAGCCTAGCAACAGGCATCGAATACGGCATAACCTTCCTACAGCGGATAATCTACCTATTCATAACAATCCTCCTACTCTATGTGATACTTGAGCGGCTCAAAATAAGCAGAGGGCTCGGCACACTAATGCTTCTAATAACCATGCCCCCCCTCTCATTCATAACTGGCAGAGTCCTCCCAATACCCTACGTAACACTATACTTAATGCTTATCATCATAAACCTGAACCGGCCCAACCCACTAACAATAACAACTATGCTAATAGTCGGGCTAGTCACGGTTTTTTCACACCCCATAGGCGCACTATCAATACTACCGCTACTATTCTTCACATTCATCACTCTAAAAAGATCAAATATTAGCAACAGTACAATAAAACTAGGCTTTGTAATAATAACACTAATCACAACAATATACTGGCTATACACACATATAATGCTTATTATGACATTACAGGGCGAAAAAGCAATAGCAGCCCTCCAAGACTTCATCACAATGATATTTGGACAACCAGAAGAGGCAGCTACTGGAAGTATATCTCCATATCTGGCACCTGGTTACACAGGTGAACAGTTCAAAATATTTGCATTAACATGGGCAGGACCCATAGCTATAGCGACAATAACATTAATATATACAGGCATTCTTATTCTGAAACGTTTTGCAGGCCTAATTGAGATAATAATGTTTTCGGCCTCAGCATCATGTATAATATATTTAACTGTCTCATATGTATCATATACCACTGGATATGAAACGGGGCAGTACTCACTAGCAGTATTATATTATTTAGCATTATTAACCACTCCCTACATAATTAATCAAATTATGCAAAAACGTAAAATCTTAATCAAAGTAAGCTCGTTATTACTTCTTATTTTAGTATCAATAGGTACTTATGTACCTGATTGGGCACCCCTAGAGCACCAAAATTTCGAGGTTACTGCAAAAATGCATCCATATGTTAGTTATATAGAAAGAAATATAATCAATGAGCTGACGGCATCTAAAGGGGAAATGACTATTTATAACGATTACGATATAGATGTGACAAGGGGGATTTATAAAGGTATGAGAATCATACTTTGGTCAGTAATAAATGGTAATTCAACGTTCTGGGATTATTGTCGGTCAGGATGTAGATTTGCAATTTTTATATTAAAAACAACACGTCTTCAAAAATCATCACTAACTAAGGAAGTTTATAATGTTAACTTAATATATTATTCTAACTGTCATTTAACAATAGCGGTTACCTAAATTGGCCATTACCTCCGATCAACATTTAGCTTATGGCCATCAATAAAGAGGAGGGTGAAGATGATAATCGTAACATCTATTAATTATCAATAAAGTTTATTAGCGCATATGTTCAAGAGTTATGGGGGTACTATGAGGATTGAAAAACTAGTAGTAACGGTCAGCCTAATACTGATAGTAATATTGTTGTTATCTACCGTAGCATTTGCAGCGCTTACATATGTAAGCACCAGAAAATTTGGCGGAACAGGGCAGGATTATGGTACAAAGATTACAAACGACGGAACATGCATATACATCACGGGATACACAAGGAGCTTTGGTGCCGGCCTTGACGACATATTTGTAGATAAAGTCTGTGGCGGTACAGAAACATTAGTTACTATTGGAGGAGCAAACATCGATAAAGGGCTAAGGATCACGTACGGGCTGGATCAGTACCTGTATGTTGCAGGCGAAACCCAAAGCTGGGGAGCTGGGGGAAGGGATGCATTCTTTGCTAGAATAAATACTGCCACTCTTGCTATCACGCACTTTTACACAGTAGGTGGGAGTGGAGATGAAGTTGCGCTCGGCATAGCCGTTGACTCCAGTAGCAATGTTTATCTCACAGGCTCCACAACCAGCTACGATCCAGACGGGTATAAAGACATATTCGTCGCCAAATTCACCTACAGTGCAGGAACATATACTTTAAGTTGGTTCAGAATAATAGGAGGGCTAGGCTTCGATGACGTGGGGAGAAACATAATCGTTGAACCTACTTACGGTATCCTATATGTGGTTGGAACGACCTACGGATACGGTACAGGAGCACCAAACATTATAGTCGTGAAACTTAACGCTAATACCGGCGCACTATTGAACTCCATAGTAGTTGGAGGCGGAAACTGGGAGGTTGTAAACAGCGGTTATGACAAAAATGACAGGATATACG
>WAQG01000046.1 GCA_015520395.1 Candidatus Geoarchaeota archaeon | reverse complement strand
TGGTCGAAATAGTGGCCGGGCCCTTCAGGGGCATGAAGGCCCAAGTAGTCAGGATAGACAAGACGAAGAACGAGGTAGTTTTAAATATCCTTGAATCCGCCTTTCCACTCCCGATTACGGTTCCAGGCGACATGGTTAGGCCGGCAAAGAAGGGCGGTGAAAGGTGAGCGTCAATGGGTAGGAAGAAGACAATCAGCGTGCAGGTCGAGGGGGGCAAAGCCAACCCCGGCCCGCCGTTGGGTCCAACTCTGTCCCCCATGGGGGTCAATGTGGCCAAGGTTGTTGAGGCCATAAACGAGAAGACTAAGCAGTTCGAGGGGATGACCATACCGGTGAAGGTCATCGTAGATATGGACACCAAGGAGTTCGAGATAGAGGTAGGCATACCCACTACCACGGCCCTCCTGCTCCGCGCAGCAGGGGCCTCGGAGCCCTCAGGAGACCCAGCCCACAAGAAGGTGGGAGACGTTCCATTCGAGAAGATAGTCGAGATCGCGCTGATAAAGAAACCCCAGCTCCTGGCCAAGACCCTGAAGGGCGCCGTAAAGACCATACTAGGTTCCGCCAGGAGCATAGGAGTCACAGTGGACGGGAAGGATCCGAAGCAGGTATCCCGTGAAGTGGATGAAGGCCTATACGACGCTGTCCTGGCCAAGTACGAGGAAGAGTGGGAGAAGGAGGAGGTGTGAAGACATGTCCTTCGTGGATAAAACCGTTCTGGCCGACGCGATAAAGAAGAGCATACAACTGGCCAAGCCCCGCCGCTTCAAGCAGAGCGTCGAGCTCATAGTGGTCCTCAAGGACGTTAATCCAAAGAGCCCTGAAGGCAGAATAAGAGAGGTGGTGTTCCTACCCCATGGCCTAGGCAAGGACGTTAAGGTCTGCGTCGTCGCCGAGGGCGACATGGCGCTGAAGGCCAAGGAGCTGGGCCTCCCCAGGGTCATAGACAAGGCCGAGCTCCAGGGGATCAGTAGGAAGGAGGCCAAGAAGATAGCCCAGGAGTGCGACTGGGTGCTAGTCAGAACGGACCTCATGCCCCTGGCAGGCAGGATACTAGGCCCCGCCCTTGGACCTAGGGGCAAGGCGCCGATACCGGTGCCCCCCAACGCCGACATAGCGGCAATGGTTGAGCGCTACAAGTCGGCTGTATCGCTGAGGACCAAGGACCAGCCGCAGGTCATGTGCAAGATCGGCGTCGAGGACATGGATCCTGAGAAGCTGGCGGAGAACGCGTTAAAGGTGCTATCAGCCCTTGAAACCAAGCTCCCTAACCCCAGGAATAATATAGCCAAGATCATAGTTAAAACCACGATGGGACCCCCTGTCGAGGTCCCGCTGAGGTGAGGCCAATGAGCGTAGCCGCAGCCAGGAAAATACCGGAGTGGAAGATCAGGGAGGTAGAGGAGCTAGCCGAGCTCATAAAGAAACACAAGGTCATAGCCATAGCAAGCCTCGAGAACCTCCCCACCAAGCAGCTCCAGCTCATAAGGAAGAAGCTCAGGAAAAGGATGGTGTTCCGTGTCACCAAGAACACGTTGATGGAGAGGGCGCTGAAAAAAGTGGGCATCAAGAACCACGAGGAGCTGGTAAAGCACCTGACAGGGCCTAACCTGTTCATATTCGCCAACATGAACCCCTTCGAGCTGGCCCTTCTGCTCGAGAAGGAGAAGATGAGCGCCCCGGCCAAGCCCGGCATGGTTACAGACAAGGAGATAGTGGTGCCTGCAGGAAACACCGGCATCCCCCCGGGACCCATGCTAAGCACCTTCGGCCGCCTCAAGATACCCACAAGAGTGGACAAGGGGACCATATGGGTCTCCAAGGACACCGTGGTGGCCAAGCCGGGCGACGTCATCAGCCCAGAGCTCGCGAGCCTGCTCCAGAAGCTAGGCATAGAGCCGTTCGAGGTCGGCATAAAGCTGAAACTAGTATACGATGACGGCCTCATCCTGACAGCCGACCAGCTAAAGATAGACCTGGACGAGATAAGGTCTCAGGTTACCGAGGCGCACCTGAACGCGCTGAAGGTCGGGATAGAGATAGCGTACCCCGTGCCAGAGGTGCTAAAGCTCTCCGTGGCCAAGGCCCACGCGGCGGCCCTCGCCATAGCGGCCGAGGCAGGCTTCGTGACGCCGGAGACCGCCGAGCAGGTCCTTGCAAGGGCCTATGCCAAGGCCCTAGCACTGATCGCGGCGCTGGGCGATAAAGCGGAGGAGCTGGGCCTAGGCGAAGTAGCGGCCCAGGTGCAGCCGCAGGCGCCCGCCGAGGCTGAGGCAAAGGCGGAGGAGGCCGAGGAAGAAGAGGAAGAGGAGGAGAAGGCTAGCGAGGAGGACATCGCCGCCGGTCTCGGCGCCCTCTTCGGCTAGCCACCATTATAATATTTAAATACCCGTGTGTTTCCCATGTGTGAACCCGGGAACAAATGGAGGGAGGTGACGAGAGATAGAATACGTTTACGCGAGCCTGCTCCTGCACTCGGCTAAGAAGGAGATAAACGAGGAAAACCTGAAGAACGTCCTCCAGGCGGCCGGAATAGAGGTCGACGAGGTGAGGGTAAAGGCGTTGGTAGCTGCCCTCAAGGAGATCGACATAGACGAGGCCATCAAGACTGCCGCCATACCTGCAGCCCCTGTCGCTGCTGCCGCACCTGCAGCACCAGCCGCAGCGGAGGAGAAGAAAGAGGAAGAGGAGAAGGAGGAAGAGGAGGAGAAGGCTAGCGAGGAGGACATCGCCGCCGGTCTCGGCGCCCTCTTCGGCTAGCCGCAGCGGCTACAGCCCATTCTCTCACCACAATTTTAGGCGTTTTCACGTGCACTCCTGCCCCGGAAGCCGCTTCTGTATAGAATAATTGATAACACCCCGCACACCTTATCAACTATCTAGCTGAGGGTGACAGCACTTGGGGAAAGCGTCTCCCAACGAGTACAGGCTCAGCTTTTTCAGGGATAGCGGATTTGTTAGGAAGCAGTGCAAGGTTTGCGGCGAGTTCTTCTGGACCAAGGATCCGTCCAGGGAGACGTGCGAGGATGCTCCGTGCGTCCATTACAGATTCCATAAGATACCGCGGAAGGTGGGCCCGCTAAGCGTCTCCGAGGCCAGGAAGCTCTTCATAGATTTCTTTGCAAGGAACGGGCATGAGCCGGTGAAGCCTAGGCCTGTCGTTGCGAGGTGGAGGGACGACCTCTACCTAACCATAGCGAGTATAGTGGTCTTCCAGCCCTTCGTAACCTCGGGGCTGGTGCCGCCGCCCGCCAACCCGCTGGTCATCTCACAGCCCTGCATAAGGCTGGAGGACATAGACAATGTGGGAATAACCTTCGGGAGACACCTAACCAGCTTCGAGATGGCGGCTCACCACGCGTTCAACTATCCCGATAAGAAGATCTACTGGAAGGAGAAGACCGTGGAACTCGCATACCGGTTCTTCACGGAGGAGCTGGGCATACCCGGCGACGAGCTCGTATTCAAAGAGTCCTGGTGGGAAGGAGGAGGAAACGCCGGCCCCTCCTTCGAAGTAACCGTGGGCGGCCTAGAGCTGGCCACGCTGGTCTTCATGCAGTACAGGGTGGTTAACGGCAAATACGAGGAGATACCCCTGAAAATAGTGGATACGGGCTACGGCGTCGAGAGAATAGCCTGGTTCACCAACACCTCGGCATACACGGCGTTCCACGC
>WAQG01000045.1 GCA_015520395.1 Candidatus Geoarchaeota archaeon | reverse complement strand
TCCTACATCCCTCCGGCCTATACGGGTATATTGTGCACTTCATGGTTGAGGTGTCCAGGAACACGCAGTGACCATCGATATTCCTAAGCCTTGGAACCCCCTTTTCATCCCATACCAAGAAGTGGCTTTTAGGGTATCCCAGCCTCCTTATACGCTTAATATCGCTCTTTGTGAGGGGCATCTCCGTTTCTATACAGCATAGGCCACATCCTGGAATGCATTGGAATGGCATCGGTTTCAAGGTCTAAGAACAAAATTTTAAATCTTGCCTCCCTGCAGCCTACCTATGGTGTTTTGGGGTCGTCTTGCCTCTCGAGCGTTTCTAAACGGCTGGCGTTTAGCTTATGTGTTAACAACTTTTTGGTTGGAATAGCGTTTTGACGAATATAGTTGCTGTATATTCAAGCCTTTTCATATAGGTATATTATATGTGGTTAGTCAAAATGTTAATACATACATTTATTAGGATAGCCACAATCTAAATCATTAGGTGTAGGTAATGGTCTCAGATCTTGAGAGGATGAAGAAGGAGAGGGATAAGTGGTATCAGCTTGCAATTAAATACACAAAATACTATGCCGGGAAGTTTGCAACTGTGCCGAGGGTTCCCGTGACAAAGCTTACCGACTTCGCGATCTGGTATACTCCTGGGGTGGCGGCCGTATCCCGGGAGATCCATAAGAATAGGGAGCTGTCGTTTGAGCTTACCAGCAGATGGAACACTATCGCGATTATAAGTGATGGCACGAGGGTTCTCGGCCTTGGCAATGTTGGCCCCGAGGCAGCCATGCCTGTCATGGAGGGCAAGGCCCTCCTATTCAAGTATCTCGGGGGAGTTGATGCAGTCCCGATAGTCATAGGCACGACCGACAGGGATGAGATTGTGGATCTGGTCAAGAAGCTTGAACCGACGTTTGGCGGTGTAAACCTTGAGGATATAGAGTCGCCGAAATGCTTCTACCTGCTGGACACCCTGAGGAAGGAGCTGAAGATACCCGTCTGGCACGACGACCAGCAGGGAACCGCGGGTGCAACGCTCGCGGGCCTCTATAACGCGTTAAAGCTCACAGGGAGGAAGCTGACAGACTCGAAGATCGTGCTTGTTGGTGCTGGCGCCTCCAACGTCTGTACCTTCAGGGTTCTCGTGGCTGCGGGTGTCCCGCCGGGCAACATGATTGTTCTCGATAGTAAGGGCATACTTCACCCCGAGAGGGAGGATATGGATAGGCTCATGATAAGGAACCCATGGAAATATGAGATCGCTATGAAGAGCAATAAGGAGGGGGTTAAGGGTGGGATTCCAGAGGCCCTGGAGGGCGCCGACGTCGTTATAGCCGCGTCTAGGCCGGGCCCAGGGATAATTAAGAAGGAGTGGATAGCCAAGATGAACAAGGATCCGATCGTCTTTGCGCTGGCAAACCCTGTACCAGAGATATGGCCGTGGGAGGCTAAGGAGGCTGGAGCAAAGATAACCGCCACCGGCCGTTCGGATCTCCCAAACCAGATAAACAACAGCCTGATGTTCCCAGCCGTCTTCAGGGGCGCGCTAGACGCGAAGGCCATAACGATAACTGACGAGATGATGATCGCCGCTGCCCGGGAACTTGCCAAGTTCGCCGAGGAGAAGGGGATCCACGAGAACTACATAATTCCAACAATGATGGAGTGGGAGGTCTATCCGAGGGTTGCGGCCGCTGTCGCCACGAAGGCCATCGAGCAGGGTATAGCCAGGGTTAAGGAGAGCTGGCAGTACTTCCATGACAGGGCTATAGAGATAATCGGTGCCACCCGGAAAACCTTGGAGCTTCTGATGAAGCACGGCATAATACCGCCCTTCCCCGACTAGAAAGTAAATAAGTGGCTGTGGGTATATGGGGGGTGGTGTGAGTCTTGGTAGTCTTTAGGGAGGCAACCCTGGAGGATGTTGAGGCCCTTGCACCCCTTGTTGTGAGGCTTAAGAGGCTTAATGAGGAGTTTGACCCCTTGCTAAAAACCCGTGAGGAGGCAATCGAGATAGCGAAGAAGTACCTGAGGGAGGCCCTTGAGGGTGGTAAGAGCGTGATACTGGTAGCCGAGGAGGCCGGAAAGGTCATAGGCATTCTTAAATCCGACCTGATTGAGCGGTGTTTCTATGAGCCGAGGTTGGAGGGCAGGATAATAGAGTTTTACATAATGCCCGAGTTTAGGAGGAGGGGTATAGGTAGGCAGTTTATCGAGGAGGCAATCCAGAGGTTGAAGGCGCGGGGCGCACAGCTCATAACAGCCGAGTTTCCATCCCTTAATGAGATAGCGGTCAGCTTTTACGAGAAGCTTGGCTTCAGGCCGATAATAAACATATATGCAAAGGAGCTTTAACAGTCCCTCCCCAGCCCAGACATAGCCTCCAACATTTTTTCAACCTCAACCTTTCCCTTCTCAGTGAGCTTCAGAAAAAGTCTGGGCCCCCTGAGGGTCAAGTAATACCTCCTGACTACAAGGCCCTCGCCAATGAGTACGCCGAGGTGGTGCTCAAGAGCCCCCTTCCCTATGCCAGTAACCTTTGAGAGCTCCGTAAACATCAACCTGCCAGCCAGGTATAACGCTATGAGGATCAGGATTCTCTGAGCATTCAAAAATGCTCGACTCGCTAGAACCTCCCTAAGCTCAGCGAGGAGATCCAGCCCGCCTCCCATCACCAGCCCACCTAGCCCCTAAGATAACACCACCAGTAGGAAAACACTCCAAGAGTCATGAAGAGCACGGCCGTCACTGGGAGCACAAGGTCGGGTCTAATGAGGTACATAACAATTGCTATGAGCAGCACGGCTAAACCCCCGCCTTCCGAAACCCCAAAAACCCCCGGTGCACCCACTAAGCCGATCATAATGCCGGCTAAGGATAGCAAAGTTGCGAGCATGCCTAGGAGTGGGGCAACGTTTAACTGTATAAGTCCGTATGTGCCTGCTAGTGTTAGGAGCACCGCTCCCAGCCCCATACCTGACACCGTGAAACCCAGCGTTGTGTAGAACTTTTCCCGCTTAGGGCTTATGCCTAGGGCTACAGCGACTTTCCTAAACCTGATAATTGGTCTGAAAACGTGTGGGTATATCACGGACGCTACCGCTAAATATGCTACTATGATTAGGGTCGTATAGCTTCCTAACGCCCAGATCATAGCTAGGAAGAAGCCTACACTCATATATATGACTGAAAGAGCACGGCGCATGAGTTTAAGAGCCACATTTAAACTCTCCTGGGCCAGCATGACCTTTACCCAGCTTTACAGGAATTTATGAGGGTAATAAGTAATGGTGGGAGTTCAGGGCCTGAACTCGCTAATTAAGTTTTCTCATGGCTCTTCACACAATGTCAGCTATTCGGGCTAAAATGTTTATTTGCAGTGCGTGAAACTTTTTAAATTAGGTGGTAGCTTTTGTCTGAGAGCGAGGAGGTTCTTAAGTGGATTGAGTCAAGGCCTTGGACTCAATGGTACGACGAGTTTGTTCCAAGGGAGTTAGAGATACCTGAGAAGCCCCTGTTTCACCTACTGGACTATGCTGCCGATAGGCACCCGGGCCACACGGCCATGATATTCTTTGATAACAAGATCAGTTATGGTAGGTTTAGGGGGGAGGCCAATAAGTTTGCCCGGGCTCTCTACGAGCTTGGCGTTAGGAAGGGCGATAAGGTGGCTCTCTTCCTCCCAAACACCCCGCAGTTCGCGATAGCCTACTACGGCACCCTTAAGGCCGGTGCCGTTGTCACCCCAATGAACCCACTCTACAAGCCTGAGGAGGTTAAAAGGCAGCTTAACGACAGTGGTGCTGAGACGCTGGTAATATTGGATCTGCTCTACCCGGTCTTCGAGGAGGTCAGTAAGGATACTCCGGTTAAGAGGGTTATAGTGACGAGTATCAGGGACTACCTGTCGGGGCTTAAAAGGCTCCTCTACCCCCTGAAGTACAAGTCCCCAAAGATACCTAGGCGGGAGGGCGTATACTGGTTTAGGGAGCTCATAGAGAGGTATCCGCCCAGCCCACCTGAGGTCGAGATAGACCCTAAGGAGGATCTAGCCGCCCTCATGTATACC
>WAQG01000044.1 GCA_015520395.1 Candidatus Geoarchaeota archaeon | reverse complement strand
CTATCTTGTGTTTGCAACTACTAACAGGGCTTTAGGGCCCGCCGGGATGGTTGCTCTAATAGTTGAGAGGGATATGCCCGGGATAACCGTGATTTCCAAGCATGAGAAGATGGGGATCAGGGCTTCGAGCCAGGCGGAGCTCTCCTTCGACAACGTTAGGGTCCCCGAGGAGAACGTCCTGGGAAAGGTTGGTCAGGGCATGATCGTGGCCCTAACAGCCCTTGATGGCGGGAGGGTGACCCTGGCGGCTGGGAGTGTCGGTGCGACCCAGGGTCTACTTGACACCATGATATTCTATGCGAAGCACACCAGGAGGCTGGGGAAGAGCCTAAAGGAGGATGAACTCGCCATGTGGGCGATAGCTGAGACGGCCGCTGAGCTGGAGGCGGCCAGATACCTTGTGTACCACAGCGTCGTCATGGTTGACAAGTATTATAAGATGCTGGCTGCCAGAAAGCCCGTCCCAAGGAGCTTCAGAGAGAAGGTTACGAGGATGTCGGCTATGTCGAAGTTCTTTGCCTCCGAGGTTGCAACGAGGGCTGCCGACAGGGCCCTCAAGCTTATAGGGGAGCCATCCATAATCAGGGGTCTCGCCCTCGAGAGGCTTTACAGGGACTCGATAATAGCCGAGATCTATGAGGGAACCAACGAGATTCAGAGGTATGTTGTTGCAAGAGACCTGTTGAGGTGACGTGGAGTGAGGATTATTGTGGGCCTCAAACAGGACCTCACGCCTAGGAGAGCGTATGTCCACAAGAGAAAGGGTATACTTTTGTTCGAGGATCCAACCTACAGCTTAAACCCATTTGACAGAAGGGCGTTGGAGGCTGCCCTTCAGCTTAAGGAGGCTGTCGGGGGCGAGGTCATCACTTTAACGGTCGGTGGAGGCGGGGATCCCGAGCTCGTCGCTCGCGAGGCCCTGGCCATGGGGGCTGACAGGGCCATCCTGGTTGAGGGGGTTGACCCCTCCGCTATAGGTATTAAGGGCGCGGCGTCCATATTCAGGGCTGTGCTTGAAAAACTGGGCGGATACGATCTTCTGGTGTTTGGGGAGAGGAGTACCGATTACGCTGGGGGCGCCTTTGGGCAGTATATATCGGGCCTTCTAGGACTCCCGCTGGCATACAGAGTGGTAAAGATAGAGGCTGGTGATGGGGACCTTCTGGTCGAGGAGAAGATTCCCGAGGGTGTGAGGGTGGTGAGGCTCAAGATCCCGGCGGTAATTGTGGTTGATGGGACTGCCTTCAAGCCCAGGTATCCAAGTACGTGGGGGATTTCGGATGCGTTTAAGAGGATGGATATAGAAAGGTACTCTCTTGCCGAGCTGGGCGTCAAGGTTGAGAAGCCCGGCCTCAGGGGGGTGAGGTACTTTGAGCCTGAGGCGCTTAAGCCCAGGGTGGAGAGGCTGCCAGCTAACGAGGTTGTTAGGAGGGTTATGAAGCTGATTGGGGGTGGCTAGGGTTGCTGAGTGCGGAGGAGCTTGAGAGGTTGATGAAGGAGAAGGAGTATAGGGGCTTCCTGGTGGTTGTGGAGGGAGGTGCTGGGAGGGATGTTAGCCTGCCCCTCCTTGGAAGGGCTAGGGAGTATGCGGATATGCTCGGGGTTAGGGTTACAGCCCTCTACCTCGGAGCCGAGCAGCCTAACGACCTGATAAAGTATGGTGCCGATATAGTCTACTACACTGATGCCCTCAAGAACTTTGAGGAGGTTGCCCAGGCGGTCGTGGGCCTAGCTGAGAAGAACAACTATGAGGCGATATGGTTTGCTGCAACACACCTGGGGAACGCCGTTGCCCCGAAGGTCGCTGCTAAGCTTGGCACCGAGGTAATATTAAACTGCACATCGCTGGACATAGACCTCTCACAGAGGAGGATCCACCATACAAGAAAGATATTCGATGGCCAGGTCTTTGAGGTCGTGGTCTTCGAAGATATGCCCCAGGTGGCGACCATCGTTCCGGGGGCGTTGCCGGAGCCGTTCCCCGACGAGTTTAGGTATGGGCGTGTTGAGAAACTGGAGGAGGTGCCTAGATCCGAGCTCGTTGAAGTTGAGGGTGTTAGAGAGGAGGCTCCCGTAAGGGACGTTTTGCTGGTCGGGGGAATAGAGCTTTCCTCTAAGGAGAACTTTGAGCTTCTGGTGGAGCTGGGAAGGAAGATCAATGCGGATGTCAAGGCGACGCGGATGGCTGTGGAGGCCGGGATAGCTGGGGAAGAATACCTCTTGGAGGTTGCCGGAAGGGAGCCTAGCCCAAGGGTCTATGTGGCGTTCGGCGTTTACGGAACCCCGGTTCAGGCAAAGTTCGCCAGCAAAGCCGATAGGATTGTCGTCATAACTAAGAATGAGAGGAACCCTATGCTGGGTATAGGACACTACAACTACCTTGCTGATCCCGTAAAGGTTATAAAGTCGATGCTCGAGCAGTCCTAGCCTGCATCACACATTTTTCCCGTAGCTTCGCAAGCACCTCCCTGAGCTTTTTATCCTAGTAACAGTAAGCAGTAGTGGTGGCTGTCTTGTCTGAGCTGGGTTTGGAGATCCGGAGACTTGTAGAGTCTATGGCCCCTGAGATGGATCGGGAGAATAAGGCCCCCAGCAGGTTTTTTGAGGTGCTAGCCAGGGTCGGGGCGTTTGGTCTCATTGCGCCTAGGGAGTATGGAGGGCTGGGCCTTGATTTAAAAGGCTTCGTCGAGGTCATCTCTAAGGTTGCTGGCGTTTCGGTCGCAGCCGCCCATATACTTCTCATCCACTCAGGAGTCGTATACGGGCTTATGAGGTATGGCTCGGAGGAGCTAAAGGAGAGATACCTTGAGAAGCTGGCCAGGGGGGAGCTCATAGGCTCAATCGCCGTGACCGAGCCTAAGGGCGGGAGTGACGTTGTTGGCTCGCTCGAACTGAGGGCTGAAAAGGTAGAGGGGGGTTACAGGCTAAATGGCCTAAAGGTGTTCAACTCGAACGGGATCTATGCAGGGGTATACCTGGTTCTAGCTAGAACGGGGCCGCCGGAGCTGGGCTCTAAGAGCCTTTCAATGCTGCTTGTCGAGAAGGGGCCTGGTGTCAGGCCGGAGCCCATGGATCTCGCAAG
>WAQG01000043.1 GCA_015520395.1 Candidatus Geoarchaeota archaeon | reverse complement strand
GTGGTGGGCCGAGGGTTGAGGGTCTTGAGGAGGCTATTAGGGAGGCTGAGCGGCTGGTTAGGGGTGTGGTCTTATGAGCTACGATTTTAGAAGTGTGGAGGCGAAGTGGAGGGAGAGGTGGGCGAGGGATAGGATATTTGAAGCCGATCCAGAGCCGGGGAGACCTAAGGTCTTCATAACCTTCCCATTCCCCTATGTGAATGGCCCCCTCCACCTGGGGCACGCCTACACTGCCACGAGGCTTGACGTGTATGCTAGGTTTAAGCGTATGCAGGGCTACAACGTCCTGTACCCCTGGGCGTGGCACTGGACGGGCGAGCCGATCACCGGGATGGCTAAGAGGGTTGCAGAGGGCGACGAAGCTATGATAAAGATGCTGAAGAACATCGATAAGGTTCCAGACTCCGAGATCGAGAAGTTCACAGACCCCCTGTATATCGCCACCTACTATACCAACCGGGCGAGGAGAGACCTGCCGCTCCTAGGGCTCTCCCTCGACATGAGGCGGGAGTTCACAACCACGAGCCACAACAAGGGCTTCTCTAAGTTTGTTAAGTGGCAGTACCGGAAGCTCAAAAGACTTGGCTACATCACAATAGCAACCCACCCGGTCGTCTGGTGCCCGAGGGACAAAAGCCCGACTGGAGATCACGACAGGCTGGTCGGCGAGGGTGTGGGGCCCGAAAAGTTCTACCTCCTCAAATTCCCCTTTGAGGACGGCTATATGCCAGCCGCAACATTCAGGCCCGAAACGATCTTTGGAGCAACCAACATATGGATACACCCCGAGGCAACCTACGTGTGGCTGAGGGTGGATGGCGAGAAATGGCTAGTCTCAAAGGAAACACAGATTAAGCTGGTCGAACAGAATCATCAAGTCGAGTTCTTAGGGGAGGTCGAGGGGCGAGAACTATTGGGAAAACATGCCCTAAACCCCTTGACCGGAGATAAGCTTCCAATACTTCCAGCATGGTTCGTGGATCCGGCGGCTGGAACTGGGGTTGTTTTCAGCGTTCCAGGACACGCCCCCTACGACTGGCTAGGGCTAAAAGATCTGAAGGAGCATCCCGAGCTGCTCTCAAGCCTGGGCTTAGACCCCGGCATAGTGGATGGGATAGAGCCGATCTCGATAATAAGGGTGGAAGGCTACGGCGACTACCCCGCCATCGAGGCCTGTGAAAAACACGGTGCACACTCTCAGAAGGATGTGGAGGCGGCGGATAGGGCGACAAAGGAGGTTTACAAGGCAGAGTTCCACAAGGGGGTGATGAAGGAGAACTGTGGAAGATACGCTGGAATGCCCGTCAGTGAGGCTAAGGAGAGGCTTGTGGAGGAGCTCGAGGCGAAGGGCTTCATCTCATACCTCTACGACACCCCTGAGCCGGTTGTATGTAGGTGTGGGACGAGGTGTATAGTTAAGATCCTCACCAACCAGTGGTTTATAAGGTACTCGGATCCGGAGTGGAAGGAGAGGGCCAGGAAGCTTGTCAACGCCATGAACATTTATCCCGGGGAGATTCGAAACTGGTTCCTAAGCGTGATCGACTGGCTTGAGGACAAGGCGTTTACGAGGCAGTCGGGCCTTGGAACGCAGCTCCCCTGGGACAAGGCTTGGATCATAGAGCCCCTCAGCGACTCAACAATCTACATGGCCTACTATACGATCAGCAAGTATGTCAACATGGGTGTGATAAGCCCGGAGAAGATGAACGACAAGTTCTTCGACTACGTGCTGCTGGGGCAGGGAGAGCCTAGGGATGTTGAGAAAAGCACTGGGATACCGGCCGACACCCTCAGGGCCATACGTGAGGAATTCCTGTACTGGTACCCCGTGGATCTGAGGGGGTCGGGCAAGGATCTCGTGCCGAACCACCTGACGTTCTTCATATTCCACCACACAGCGATATTTCCGCCGGAGCACTGGCCGCGTGGCGTGACGGTCAACGGGTTTGTCAAGATAGAGGGCAAGCCCCTTTCAAAGAGGGCGGGAAGGATAGTTGCGATCTACGACAGCGTCATGGAGTATGGGGCCGATACCGTGAGGTTCACCCTGATATCCTCGGCAGATGGCATAGATGATCCTAACTGGTCGTCTAAAAGGGCGGCTGAGGTGGCTGAATCCATAAGGAGGTTCTACGACTATGTGCTCAAACTTTACTCAAGCGAGGGCGACGGGGAGGAGAGCCGGATAGACAGGTGGCTTCTCAGCAGGCTCCAAAGGAGGATCAAGAATGTCACCGAGTACCTTGAGAACATGAGGCTGAGGATGGGGCTTATAGAGGCCTTCTACAACGTTTGGAACGACCTAAGGTGGTATGAGAGGCGGAGAGGGGGCGTGAACCCCGGGGTTGTAAGGGAGGTTATCGATGTGTGGATCCGGCTGGTGGCCCCATTCATCCCGTTTGTGGCGGAGGAGCTTTGGGAGAAAACCGGACACACGGGGTACGTGAGCCTGGCGAAGTGGCCGGAGTACCGGGAGGAGCTGGTGAGTCCCAAGGAGGAGCTGGTGGAGGAGCAGGTGGACTCCCTGCTAAAGGACATAGCTCACATAACCGAGGTGACTGGGATAACTCCAAAGAAGGTGGTGCTATATCTCCCCGCTGGGTGGAAGTATGAGGCTGGCGGCATCGTTGCAGATCTCCTTTCACGGGGCGGCAAATCCGGTAAAGTCGTCTCAACGATCATGAGGGATGAGAGGTTCAGGCGTTATGGCAAGGCTGCAGTGGCGTTTGTGAGGAAGTTTACCGAGTATTACTGGGAGCTCAGCGAGGAGGCGAAAAGTATGATCGGAGATGCCGAGGAGATAGACAGGCTGGTCGTGGAGGAGGCCTCAAAACTTCTGGAGAGGGAGCTTAACGTGGAGGTTGAGGTGTACAGGGAGGGGGACGATGAGATATACGATCCCGCGGGCAGGGCCTCCAGAGCACTTCCATTTAAGCCGGCGATCTATGTGGAGTAGTCTAGGTGGGTGAGAAGCCCGCGTGGGATTTTTACATCCTTCAACCTTAGATCCCTGGGGTTTTTGAAGGGCCTTTCAAGAAGGATCTTCCTAGCAACGCTGTCCGTGATTCCCGGGATGGAGGCGAGCTGGCGCCGCCCAACCCTGTTTATGCTTATGGGCTTGGGGAGGGCAACTATAGACCTGTATCCGTGGTCGACAACCACGACATCGATGTACCTGCCCAGCTCAAGCCTCTCAGGAATATAGATGAGGAGGGGGTATGAGGCTGGCTGCCGGCCATACACCCCCTTGCCGACCGGCTGTTCGACGTAGACCCCCCTTATCACAGAGAACCGCGGGGCTGTCCATCTCAGCATTACTGAGTCTATCTCACGCCTGACGGACTCCTTAAACCTCCTGAAGAGATCCTTATGCCGTTTCACAAGCTTTGTCCCAAACGACCACATTGGGGTTCCAGGCACGGGCATCACCTGCCTTATATTGATCCTCCGCACAACTAGCCTTTCCTCAACCAGCCTTCTCAGGAACTCCATGTTAAGCCGGAAGGTCTCCTCCGTCTCCCCCATAAGCCCAATGACGAAATTTATCCCGGGGAGGAGGTGGGGCAACCCATTGTACCCCCTCACGCCACCCACCCTGTTAAGCAGACGCACAGCCTCTATGGCCTCGTCCGGCATAACCTTAAGGTTGTTTGCCTTGACAACCCTCTCATCGGCGGTCTCAACCCCGAAGGCCGCAACGTCCCCTGGAGTGTGGTACTGGATTATTATCTTCGCAACCTTCACGCTCTCCTCAGGATGGTGGTAGACCGTGCCTGGGTTCACATTGTCTATATGAAGGGTGGCCAGGTTGGGGGCAACCCTCCTAACGCCCCTGAGAAGCAGCCCTATCTCCTCCGGCCGGGGCCTCGGAAACTCCACTTCACCGACACCCTCAGCCTTGTAGGCAAAGAAGTCCGGCTGTCTACCAAACCTCAAAGCCCTGACGCCGTAGTTATAGAGGAGCTCCACCTCCCTAACTATGCTTCTCTGATCCCTGAACCTCGGAAGACCCCACCTCACATCGGCGCAGAAGGAGCAGCCGCCAACGAGGCTCCTGGGGCAACCCCTATAGGTTTCAAGCTCTACTACAAGGTTCTTCCCGAGGTTGGGGTGCTGGAGAACAACCTCGGTGCCCCTTAATATGAACTCCTCTATCTCTTCATACCCCCCTCTAAGCAGCCTCGGATTCACCCTATCAACCCTCAGCCTGCTTCTCACAAGCTGGTAGACGACGACCTCGGGGTCCCCGGTTATAACAAGGTCGAACATATCCGTGAAATGTCGGGGCATGACAAGCCTTCTCCCACCGCCAAGAGAAACGCCAAACCTCGCCACAGGGCCCGCCAGAACCTTCACCCGAGCCCTGAGCCTCGAAAACCATACAATATCTCGAAACCCGGCAGGCCTCCCTGAAAGGTAGTTGCCCGGAACCGAGACCCCCGCCGAGAGTATTGCTAAGTCCGTCTTCGACGCAACCCTCTCCACATAGGATGGATCCGCCCTAGCCTGATCTATAGTTAAATACTCTATGAGGGCCCCGGGAGAGGCTGCCTTGATGGCCCCATAGATGTATCTGGGATAGACGTCGAGGTACGGGGGCACGCCAAGGCCGCCCGGCTCATCGCTGTACCCATCTATGAGCAGAACCCTCACAAAACTAGAGGCTTAAAGCCCAATTATAAGCGTTAAGAGACAACGTTTAAAATTCAAAGGTACAGAGATTAGGTTGGAGGGCCCGTAGCGTAGCCCGGATATCGCGGCGGCCTTCTAAGCCGCAGGTCCGGGGTTCGAATCCCCGCGGGCCCGCCAACCCCCACGATCCCGAGGATCGTTAACCCTACAAGTTACCATTTAAGCAGCTCGGACTCCAGGCTACAGAGTACCCTTGAGGTGACGGTCAGCGTGTCTAGGGGTTTTGGGTATATGGAGAGTGTTAGGTCGGCTATGCTTCTCGTCTCCTCCTCGAAGTCGCCCCGCTGAAAACCCCCTATCATTATCAGCGGCGTGCCATGTTGCAGAACAATCCTCCCAAACTCCCTCAGCTTAACCGGCTGCCCCTTCTCGCTAAGCAGAACCGTGACGTCGGGCCTGATCCTCCTCTGAACGCTCTTTAGAGCCTCCTCCCTCACCTTCATGAGGGGCCTGTCGGGCGGCACCCGACCAACCTTAAGCAGCTGCTCCATCAGGCCTATAAACCTTCTATAGTCCCTCGGGGGCCTGAGGCTCGGATCCACCTCGATGTAAAGGCCACTGAATGTATATAGGTGAACCCTAAGGAGGCCTTCGATGTTGAGGATGGAGCCTTGGGCCAGGAGTAGGAACCCGTGGGCTATATCCGGCCTCCCCCTCTTATACCATTTAGGCAACTTAGCCATGGCGGGCTTATGGACCGAGATGTCCAGCAGTGTTTCCAGCGGCTTCTTACCCCTACGCTCAGCGTTCCTCTTGACGGCCGGGTGGGAGGCTATCTGTGGCGGTACAAGTTCAAGGCCCGCCTCAACGAGCATCAGGTGTATCTGCCTCACAGTAACTTCAATATTGTACGTGGCTTTATAGGTATGTGGCACAGAGAAGGAGGCTGGTCGCGGATATCGCGAGGCAGAGGATTTCAAGGCTCTTCGAGCTGGCATTAGAGATTTATAAGACCGATCTAGATCTGGCCGACCGTTATGTCGAGCTGGCTAGAAAGATAAGCATGAGGGCAAGAGTACGCATACCAAGAAGATACAGGCTACTCTACTGCAAGGGGTGCGGCGGCATACTCATCCCAGGGGTAACAGCCCGAGTGAGGGTTAGGAGTCTAAGAGAGAAACACATAGTGATAAAATGCCTTAGATGTGGAAGGTTCATCAGACATCCCATCCAGCTCCGCTGACACTATCAAGCTAATCTACCTTCATCTCTAAAAGGTGTGAAAGAAGCAAACACCTAATTAACTTAACAACACCTCACCAAGCCTCATAATTTCTCTGGATATGAATATGGATTCCTTGTCTCCCAAGGCCTGGAACATTGTCTTAACCATCCAGTATGTCAGGATGCTGTTTGCAGCCAGAAACAAGAGTATCAGTAAGAGTAGGGAGGTGGAGGCTGGGATGCTGAGGTGGGTCCAGAGAATAATAGCTGCACACAAAGCGCCAAGAACAGCCGGCACCTGCATGGCTAGGGCGGCGTTGGCCGGGGTTATGCCGAAGGCCAGCCAGTCCAGGGCTAGCGGAACAGCCCACAGGAGGACGGCCAGGAAGATGTGGTAGCACTGGGACGGATAGCCGGGGGTCTCTAGGGCAGGGCCATAAAGCACCACAGCCAACGGCCCGACAAGCCAGAGAGAGACGAAGATAAAGGCTGTGTACATAGGGATCCTAACCAAATCCCGTGTGGAGAACCCGGAAACCCGAACATCCCTAAAGAAAACATCTCTAACCAAATACATTGGCAGGAATACTGATAGAACGAATGGCAGCCCCCCTAGGAGATAGAGCGGGCCAATTGCTATTTCGGCCACCATCCTCTCTGTGCCTGTCATGTGGTTGACTGCATCGATAACCTCCCTGATGGGCTTCCAAAATAGCATGTAAAACGCGGATTGGATGCCGAACATTGAGAGTGGGACGAAAATCACAATACCCATATACTCGATTATGACGCTCAGTAAAGCCCTTCTTAACACATCTCCTTGGCCTTTCAACTCCCTAAGCATCACTCTCACCTTCTCCAGCTTCTCACCCTCGAAAACCTCCTCAAGGAGGACATCGAGGGAGGCGTCTTTCCTCAAGAGCAACGATGCTCTATCCTTAAGAATGACGACGATAAACAAATACACAATTGCGGGTAGCATTATGGACGAATCAGAGAACAAAATTATGAGACTGGTGATAGGATGTTCATGAAACAGCTGCATATCTATCATCATAACCTTCCCCCTCATAGCTAGCACTACCCCTATGCCTAGTAGACCAACCAGTGATAGCTGCAGAAAAACCACTAATACCTCCCTCAACCTAGCCTCTACCACTTCCTTACCCCCATCCCTGATCAGATAATATGGTCTTTTGACAGCAATATAGCTATCGAGCTGACAACTAGTGCCATCAAGTTGAGCTGATTAAGAAAATAGCGCTCCTACTATATGGAAACATGTTAGCTTGACAGCCCCGCTCTGCCCACAACATCTTTATATATAGCGCCGAGTTATATGCCCCAGAGGGCTGCCCAATGCCTACAGCATATGATGTTCCACCCTCGCTCCTAATAGAGCGGTTGACGAGATACATAAAGGAGGAGGTACCGGAGGTTAGGCCGCCGCCATGGGCCCTCTACGTTAAAACAGGTGTGAGCCGGGAGCGCGTGCCCACGGATCCGGATTGGTGGTATACAAGGGCTGCTGCGGTGTTAAGAAAGGTGTATATGCTGGGGCCTATAGGCATAGAGTCCCTCAGGACGATATATGGTGGCAGGGCGAGGCTGGGCGTTAGGAGGGAGCACCACAGGAAGGGGAGTGGTGCGATAATTAGGAAGATACTCCAGCAGCTGGAGGCGGCGGGGCTCGTTAAGAAGACGAAGAGGGGGCGTGTGGTGACGCCTAAGGGCCGGAGCATAATAGATCAGCTAAGCACGGAGATACTCAGGGAGCTGGCGAAGAAGAACCCCGAGCTAAAGAAGTACCTGCCCATATCTAGGAGGTGAGTGGGATGGAGTATGATGAGGAGCTTGAGGCGATAAAGAGGAGGAAGCTTGAGGAGTATAGGAGGAGGATACTTGAGGCCCAGAGGGCTGAGCAGGAGCGGAAGCTGATAGAGGCGAGGAAGCGCCAAATTCTCAGGGCTATCCTGACCCCTAAGGCTAGGATGAGGCTTGAGACCGTCCGGATGGTTCGGCCTGAGGTGGTTGAGCAGATCGAGGCGCAGCTCATACAGCTGGCGATGGCGGGCCGAATAAGGGAGCCCATCACGGAGGAGCAGATAAAGGTCCTTCTCAGGGCCTGGCAGTCGAATAGAAGGGAGATAAGGATTGTGAGGAGGTGATGTGGGTGGCCAGGAACAAGCCCTTGGGTAAGAAGAAGAGGCTTATAAGGGCGGGCAAGCTGGCCGAGGCTGTCCCCATATGGGTTTACGCTAAAACCAGGATTGGTGGACGTGTCTTCAGGTTCCATGCTAAACGTAGGCATTGGAGGCGTGGGAGAATAAAGCCTTAGGGGGAGGGTCTAGATGAGTGAGGAGAGGAGGGATTTAGACGAGGTTAAGAGGGATCTGATGAGGATATATAAGGGCGAGATAGAGGAGGATGAGAGAATAGTCAACTACAGGGTCTATGTTATACCCTTGAGGGACGCATATAGGGCCCCCCGGAAGAAGAGGGTTCCCAGGGCGGTTCGCCTAGTAAGGGAGTTTGTTAAAAGGCATGTGAAGCCCTTCAAGAAGATGGATGAGGAGAAGGTGGTTGAGATATACATAAGTCAGAGGCTCAACGAGCTCCTCTGGAGGAGGAGCATCGAGAAGCCCCCGAGGAGGGTAAGGGTGTTAACGGTCGAGACGGTTCCCGAGGGCGAGAGGGAGGAGGAGTATAGGCTGATAAAGGTTTTCCCCGTGGTTGAGGAATGGGAGAAGAGAGAAGCGTGATGGGGATTGCCGGGCGCAGTCATATTAGAGT
>WAQG01000042.1 GCA_015520395.1 Candidatus Geoarchaeota archaeon | reverse complement strand
CTCTATTTAGATGATGCTTAAAAATGTGTTGATGCTTGCTTCCATGACGATTGTTGGTTTTTTGGGCATTATGTTTGGGTATATTGCAGCCTGGCTTCTCCTCTTCTGTATATACCTATTCTTTTTTGAAGTTGTAGTGAGAAGCCTCCCACAACTAATGACTCTCCTGAAAACCCTGTCCATAACCTTGAGCCTAGGACGTGACCTAAGGGCCTTAAAGGGCTTCATCTGCCTGGCCCCATTCATAGCCCTAATCCTAAGCCTCATCAGTGATAGAAAACCCCTGAAAATATTCTTGAAGGGCTTCCTCTTAAGCTTCATACCCACAATCGCCATATTCACACTCATAATCTTAACCTACATCCCACCGGCCTTGTCAAGTTAAGTTGGGTATAAGATGCCTCTCTCCACCTCTCCTAGAAATAGGTGATGCGTTAACTTGACAGCACCCTGGCTTTTGTGGAAATGTTTAAATTAGGCTAGCCTTATGTGTGTTTGATGAAGGGTCTTAGGGTCGTTATCAGTGGTGGCAGGGTTCAGGAGGTTGGCTACAGGATCCACCTCCTCTGGCTCGCCGAGTCCCTCGGCATAGAGAGGTTCCAGGCAGCCAACATTGAGGAGGGCGTGGAGGTTCTGGTCGCCGGGAGCAGGGAGCAGCTTGACAGGTTCCTCAGCATGGTGAAGGCCAAGAAGCCGCCCCACGCCGAGGTCGGCGAGATAAGGGTCGAGGAGTACGTGGGCCCAATACCGACAACCGAGGCATACTACAGGCTACTAAGCCTCGAACAGCTAGCCAAGATTGTCAACGCAGGCATCTCACTCCTAGAAAAACAGGATAGGATGTTGGAGAAGCAGGATGAGATGATGAGCGAGATAAGGATGCTCAGAAAGGATCTGAGGGAGATCCTAGACCAAAGGTTGGCGAGGATCGAGAAGGACATCGAAAGGATAAAGGCCAAGCTAGGCATGATCTGACACAGAGCAGACACAACCCTAGGAAACTGAGCAACGCTCGTAATAGGCATAACGCCTCCACGTTTATCCCCATGGGCCATCCAGATCCATAAAGACCCCTTAACGTTGAACCTGAATATAAGCAGCTCCCTCTAACCCTCCTTCTAATCCACAACCTGCGCTGGTAACCTCCTCCATAATGATCCAAAATCCTCGAAACCTGATGGATTCCTGGATACGGGCATGGAAGGTTCTCTATCTGCCATCCTTCTGAGGTTCGCCTTCTGCGGCGCTTTGCGGAGGTCTTGGTCATGTCGGAGATCGTGCTCAGGGTGGGCAGGCGGGGGGAGATATACACCAGGAGGGAGATACGTGAGAGGGTGGGTATAAGGCCCGGCGGCCTTATCAAGGCTAAGGTGGAGGGCCGCAGGCTAATCATAGAGACCATCCCAAGTATAGAGGACATGCTGAGCCAAACTGTCGTCGAGCTATCGCCCAGCGAGGCCGAAAAACTAAGCGAGGAGGCCTAGAGGGAGGCCGGCGTCTATGGCTGAGCTACTGTTGGACACTACCTCCTTCCCATACTCGGCGTCAGGGTGGGGCTGAACGGCATTGAAACCCTCCTCCCGAGGCTCCTAAACACCTACAGGACGGTGTACAACCCCGTATCCCTGGTAGAGGCGAAGTGGATAGTGCTGAAGCTTGCCGGGAGAAGGCCGGAGAAGAGGGGCGAGCTCCTCAGGAGATTCAGGGAGGGCCTAGAAGCCCTACTACACGACGAGAGGCTCTCCCAGACGGAGCTGACAAGCCCGGAGATCGAGGAGGTGGCCGACATACTCCTGGTGGAGGGGGGAGTACCCGACTACTTCGACAGGCTCATCTACGCAACAGCCACCTGCCGCGGAAGCCTACTACTCACAGAAGACAAGGAACTCATCCAGCTAGCCAAAAGAGGAGACCTACCAACCCCAAAGAAAGTAATACAATGGAAAGACATAGCCATAAGCACAGCCTAAAAGCCACAGCCAGAAAAGATGAGTGTTACGTTTTCCAGCCCAGTTTTAAGCTCTGTTATGATCAAGATTTTGGGGAGGCCTGCTTAATTATGTTGGCCAGCGATTCGGCTATCCTTCTGAGTGCTCTTTGAGCGGATTGCTCACCTATGAGTCCTGCTATTACGCTGCATGCCCTTTCAGACTTGACCCTCCGATAGTAGGTGATGTTTTGGCATATGGCTCTATTAATCTTGCAGAGGAAACCCTCCTCAATATCCGGGCCAAATATTACTGCTATGAGGTTTCGCCTTCGCCTACCAATGCCCAGAAGTATGGTCGCCTCTATCCTCTCCACCAGGTCAAAGTGCTTGTCGATGAAAACCCTGGAGGCTCCCCTCTCATAGTCGATCACCGCTACGACCAGCCCTCCAACCTCCCCAGCAACCCTCATAACTTCCTTAACCACCCGGCCGCGGCCCTGCATGTATTTATGGATCGTCCTGGCATGGTACCCAAATTCACGTATAAGTCTTTCCAGCTCCTCCGCAACACACTGCACTCAGGCATAAGAAGCACCGTCCACACCTATTTCTCAGAGGCCTCCACCCGCTTTACGGCGTACTTCTCTAGAACCTCCTTAGGAGGCATGAAAAGCACCTCTTCAGCGGTTCTGAGATCCTCAGCCAGCCTCCCCACATCTATCTCAGCGACACTTGTGGAGCCCTCGGCATCCCTAACAGTGTAATACGTCTTTACATTCCTGGCATGATCCCACAGCATCGACACGAGTATAGGGTTATGGGTTGCGACAACGACGCTCACCACTTTGCTCACCCTTACAACATAGTCTGTGAGGAGGTTAAGGAAGAATGGGAATACATGGGCCTCAGGCTCCTCCAGAAGCAGGATAAACCTCCCCTCTAATCCATGCAGTTTCACATAGTTCGCGGCGGTGCGGAGGGCCATGAGGTAATAGAGGGTTCTGAAGATCGAGTCGGAGACGGCCACCGCGTCAATCTCAACATCGTAATCAAAGACCATGACCGCGCCCGACCTCAGCACCTTAACCTCCACCTTCTCGCCCAAATTCTCCATCAACACGCTGTTTAGATGCAGTATCACGTCGGAAACGCTCTTTGTCAACATGTGGGCATTCCAGCCAAACTCGCTCATCACATGCCTAGGCAGAGGACGAACCTGAACACCCCTCAAATGCATGTGAAAGCCACAGTTGACCGGTGACTGGCAAACGGAGGACGCCAACCCATACCTATCATACCCATAGAGCCTCGCCTCCACTAATCCATCCCCCGCAGCCTGCCTCAAAGCATTCCTAACATCATGCATAGGGTCGGACCGCAAAGACCTTAAATCCCAAGGTATCTTAACACCATTAAACGCCACATTCAGCCCTCCCTTCCTGAAATAGATCTCCAGCTTCAACTCTCCAGCAATCCCCTCAACCTCCACCCCCACCTTTCTCGTCAGGTCATGATACCTGAAAAGCTGCACATACTCATTAAACCTAGATATCAACGTTAAAGGCTCCAGGTTAGATGCATTGTCGCCGTACTCCTCCTGCAACACCACAAACCTATTAAAATACCCAACAAGAGCCAACGCATCAAGAACATTAGACTTACCACTAGCAGGAGGCCCCAACAAAAGCGTCAAAGGCGCCAACTCCACATCAGCAAAACCAACACTCTTAAAATCCCGAATCCTAACCCTCAAACACCAGCCCCCCTACAAACAAAACCTCACCGACAGTTATATAACTAACCAGGCAAGTATATCAAAAATTTATCAATCTGCAACAGCCAGCTACTTAAATCCCTAGAGAAGCACTTAGTGCTGAGAAGAGGCTTTAGACTTTGAGGAATGATCGGTAGTTTATGGGGTTGCAGGGAACGCGTAGGGTTTGTTTTTTGTTGCTTTCTGCTATAAGATTGGTGTAAACTTTAATATGGCGCACTGGCATTAAAATTATTAGGT
>WAQG01000041.1 GCA_015520395.1 Candidatus Geoarchaeota archaeon | reverse complement strand
TACTAGCGTCATCAGGCAATATATCCCGCCCTAAATATATTTTCTTAAAGGGGAGAAAGATGGGGTTTAGGGTGGGGAAGCTAAGAGCCTTCTGAGCGTGTTGATTAGGAAGAGTATGTAGACGCCCGCCACGCCTATCGCCATGATCATGAGGCTGGGCTCGACCAGGAGGGAGAGCCAGACATTGTTGTACGGATTGGGCGTGTATGGCGCCGGGGGATTTACCAGCATGTAGAGGTTTACCGCCGCAGTCGCCATCAGAAGTCCGATCAATGCCAGCCATCCGAACGCGATGAGGGGCTTCGACCTTTCCTCGGAGATCGCAAGGTATGTGAGCATGACGGTTATGCCCCAAAGGGTCAGGAGTATGTGCCAATGCCCAATGTTGTAGGCCAGCTCCGCCCAGTCCCAGACCTCAGCCCTGAAGTTCGGGTTAAAGAACATCGTGGGTCTCCTTAGGCTCATCGCAACTATTGCTCCCGGGGCAGCCACGAAGGCCCACACCCAGATATTTCCAAGCCTTACACCCCAGCTTAGAAGCCCTTCCCCCGTGGAGAACCCTGAGCCCTCGGTCCTGAAGGATAGGAGGAGCGTCCCAAATATGAGGACAAGGGCCGCGGGTGTTATGAGGAGGTGGGCTATCTTGCCTATAGGCCAGACCATGTAGGATGCTGAAGCCATGACAAGCTCGCCGACTATGACGGCGTAGATGGCCCACTTCGTCCATTTACCTGGCTTTAGCCTCAGGGCCTTTATCGCGACCAGGAAGGCGAGGGTGAGGGCTATGGCTATCATGGCGTGCTGATGCCCTGTCCAGGCCCTCCACACAACATTCTCCTCCCCTAGGTCAGGGTTAAACCGGCTCTGTATCTTGGCGTTAAGGAACTCCTCTGCGACCTCATGATCTATATAGCTGCTTCCAACCCACCCCCCTATCAGTGCTCCGCCCAGAAGCAGGAGGCCCGCGACCCAGACCGCCCAGTCTAATGGATCCCTTGGCCTGAACCTGATCATCGTGAGGAGTCCAGCTGAGAAAACCACTGCGAGGCCGGCTATAAATAGGCCATGCCAGAAGAAGCTGTGGTCGATGTACGAGAACGTTAGCGCGCCCACAATACTCATTGCAACCCCTATAAACGTCAGGGAAAGCACGTCCCAGCCGCCATTCCCAACGTAGAGCTTGAAGAATGCTGTGAGGGTGGCGTATATGAGAACCATGAACACTGCATGATATACATGCGCTATCCTCGACAGGTAGAGCTCAGCCTTTTCGATGTCGGGATGTATTATCTCCGCCATACCATCACTATGTCTCGCACCCGGTAGTTCCAGCGTAATGCCAAACGCGGATCTCAGGGTCTTCAGAGGTGGTGAAAGGAGTGTTGCCCAGCCGATCAAGGCGACTGCTAGGGTAAAGGCTACCAGCATGTGGATCCTATAGGTTCTCATTTCAATGCCCCTCTAGACCCAGCCCCCCACTTACATAAAGTCCCAAGGCCATTATTAGAACTGACAGGAAGAGGAGTGGGTGAAGCAGGTAAATCACGGTCTCAAACGGGAGCAGGGGCCTGCCCGCCATTAGGGTTGCTAGTGCGAGGCCGCCAACCGATATTAGAAGTCCACCAAGACTGACAAGTATGCTTGATGGTGGCGAGGCCTTCTTGGCAACAAAGACCAGTGGAAGAACCACTATGACGAGCCCTGATATTGAATGGAGCGCTACCCTAGAGGCTGTGGCTATGGTCGCCATGCTCGCTGCTGTCCCAATGGCTATCAGGGCTAGGAGGACGACGACCAGCACCAAATAGTGCTTCCAGTACCTCGTCTTAGCGCCTATGATCCCTACCGCCAAAAGGCCTGGGTATAGCGACCCCAGATAGGGAGTGACTGGAAGTTGAAGGGCGTCTAGCCTCATTAACGCTAAAGCTACTGCGATTATGAGGAAGGAAATGCCTGATATGAGCCACATTATCGGGGCCACATGTCTTTTTCTTATGTAAAGTATTGCTGACACAGCAACTAAGATAAAGGCACATAAAACGGTAACCCACTCTTCTCCGGGAAACATTTTGAAGCACCTGATAACAACGTCGTCGAAAAAGCTTATTAACAAATCGCCTAACATGTTAGGGATGTGAAGGATACCTGGGAGGAACCCTACCAAGTTGTTATTGAGATGGAGAACGGTGCATGCAGGGTTTTAGCAATGCTTAGAAAGCTGGGCATCCAGCAGTTCAGAATAATCAACGTTAGTGGATTTGAGAAGACTGCAATAAGGCATCTTGTGGAGCTTCCAAAGAAGCATGCGGAAAAAATGTATGGGAGATTAAACGTCCATGTGAGGAGGAAGGGTTGCGAGAAGGCCTACCTATGTATAACAACTGAGGGGTGCGATGTCTGTAGAACCCTTCTTTCAAGGGGAGCCTTCCTTGTTTCGGGCAGACTTATCGGTGAGAAAACTTTCAACTACAGCTTTGTGACGCCTGACTCAAAGTCCTTCAGTGAGGTTCTCGGGTTCTTTAAGGAGTATGGAAAGTTCAGGGTTAGAAGGATAAGAAAGTTTGGCTTGAAGGGCCGCGTACTAACAGAGCGGCAAGAAAAGGTTCTCTGGGTAGCCTTAAAGATGGGCTTCTTCGATTTTCCAAGGAAGATAGAGATGCGTGAGCTTGCTGAGATACTTGGAATAGCCCCCTCAACACTCTCGGAGATACTTAGAAGGGGCATAAGGAGGGTGCTTGAATCCTACTATGAGTCTTGAGTAACCACCCGTCAACACTAAAACACATATTTTACTTTATATCCTTTAAGGTTAATAGTCTGTATGGATACAGAATGATTGATGAGGAACAAGAGGTGTACAGATTGTATATATTACATTGGGGGTACTTCTAAGTGCTTCTTGCTAAATGTGATCATTGAAGACACCTCAAACCCACCTTGCATAGCGGGTGAGAAGGCAGTAGGGCTGGAGGCCATGGCTCAGCCACCCTCGCCCCAGCCGCCTGTTACAGCTCCCACTAGAGTTGAAAGGGCTCCTGTTCAATCCTTAACCTTAATGGCTATTACAAGCCCGTGGTATGGAAGGGTCATGATCTCGGAGGAAGAGTATAGACGGCTGGGCTCCCCCGAGTACGTGTTGATAAGACATGGAAACTTTGCTGTGAAGGTTAGGGTTTTTCCGGGGCGTATGAAGAGTGGCGTTATATACCTCCCTACAACGGTCTCCAGAAGCTTGAAGCTGAGGGGTCGCTCCGAGGTCATTGTTGAGCCTTCAAGCTAGCATTCAGGCTTTCAAGAAACTGGAGGAGCCTGTCTAGACGGTCTATGATGGATGCATGAGAGTTGATTATCAGGATCCCTCCATCCCTCCTTACGGAGACCCACCAGATCTCCCTATTCCTGGCAACAAACCTAAGGATCGACTCAAGAAACCCATTATAGGCTTCGAAGGCGAGGGTAACCTCACCCCGCCTCCTGAGCTGGAAGCCGAGTTTCCTTGAAAGTCGCTCCGCGATGCCCCCGAAATAGCTTTTAGGCCTATACACCTCGGCGTTCACCGGGATGGGCGACTTTAACGCCACCTTAACAGTCAGGGTGTCCCTCTTCCCCCTAAGCAAATCTACAAACCAGTTTACTGGAAGCTCCCTCTTCTCAAGGGTCAGGGAAATGCTCAGGGCTCTAAAGTGCCTCGTCGGCTTCCTAAGCGCCACTATGAACCCGGAGGATCCCAGGCTCTCCATCTCTCCTGGAGCCTTAAAGATACGCAGAGCCCTCCACACCCTTCTTAACATAACGTTGGATCTCCGCCTATTATAGAGCGAGCCTACCGCGTACCAGCCGACGAACCCGATTGCAAGTAGCGTCACTATCAAGAGACCCTGGGTCAAGGCGCTGCCTATAGCATCTCTCTAAAGCAATATAAAGGTTGAAGCCCATTTCTGGGGTGATGAGCGAAGATAGGCGATACGGCGCTATAGCGGCGGCTAACGTGTTCTTTGGGGTTGTAAACTTCCTAATAGTATCCCTGCCGCCGGGCTGGAGGCTTGTAGCGAGCAACATACCGCCAGAGGTCGACCGGATGGTAACTGTGGGTGGCGTGAGATGGGCTGTTGAGGGGAGGGCTAGGAACGGGGTTGTTGCTGAGAAGTATGGCGCCCGGCTAGACGTTGAGGTGCGTGGTGGAAACAGGCTTAGGGAGTGGGAGAGAACGATCACCGTGAATGGGCACAGGGGTTTTTATAGGGTCAGGAGGGAGCTTAGAGGGCTGTTTAGGAGGAGGGAGGTGGAGGTGCTTGAAATAAACTTTTATTGCGATGCAACCAACCGCACGGTGAGGGTTAGGTTCGAAGGCCCAGACCTCAGCAGACATATTGGTAAGCTGGTTGAATACTTTAAGCATTCCGTATGTCATTAGGGAATGTTTATTGCCCTCCTCAGCAAATTGCATCTTGATGACTCATGGTGCTTCCCAAAAAGCTTAAACAGGCAGTCCGCGACTTCCTGTTTGGAGCCTTTTACTTCGATCTATACAAGGATACGCTTAAGCTTGCTAGGAATTATAACGATTTTGTCTATTTAATCATTTTTGGCGAAATACTGGGCATTCCACTAATGTCAACCTACTATACGCTGAGGCTCATCCCTTACATATATGGGGATCTAATAACGTGGAAGGCACGCCAGCTAAGGGAGAGGGATCTAACGGAGAGTGCTCCCGAGATCGGTGTTTAGAATCTATTAAAAATAAAATTTTCTATAGTATTATAATAAAATTTATATTCTATGTACAAACACCACCAAACTAGGTGTTAAGACATGGTTGACGTTCTTCAGACACCATCGCTATGGGTAGTCATAGGGCTGATAGCTTATGGAATAGCCTACTTCGTCTATTCGAAGTGGGTTGACGAGAAGATATGGGAGGTCAGCGCCGAGAGGACCACCCCAGCCCACATGTATCTCGATGGGGTCGAGTTCTTCCCGGTCAGCAGGTGGGTGCTTTACGGGTTCCAGTTCAAGAGCATCGCTGCCCTAGGCCCCATACTCGGCCCGTTCATCGGCCTCACCTACGGCTGGCTCCCCGCCCTCATCTGGATAATCCTAGGCAACATGTTCATAGGATGGGTTCAGGACTATAGCAGCATAATGATAACCGTGAGGAACGAGGGCAGGTCGATGGGGCCCCTGGTATACCAGTATGTGGGCGAGAGGCCGAGAACCATCCTACTGGGCTACCTCCTCTTCTACCTCCTGATAATCTCGGCCGTCTTCATTTACCTGATCTCAGTCTTCTGGAACGTCTTCCCAGGCACGTTCCTCGCCACCCTAGTGATATTCATCTCGGCAATAATAATCGGTGCCATGATCTATAGGTGGCAGGTCAACATCTATGCGGTAACCACTCTGGCAATAGTGCTGGTGATATTGGCGGTCGCCGTCGGCGCCTACGTCCCGTATCCAAAAAAGGACTTCTTAGACCCCATGCTAGGTCCCGGAGGAACGCTGCTGTTCTGGTCGATCGTCCTTGCAGTCTTCCTATTCTTCGCGTCAATAGCACCCATGCCAACATTCATCACGCCAATGAACTTCATAAGCGCCTTCCCAGCAATATTCGGAGTAATAATAATCATTCTGGGAGCCCTCCTCACACCGCTCACAGGAATAACCCTTAAGCACCCAACGGTGGCATCCAGCGACGTTCTTCTTGGGTTCACGGGCCCCGGCCCGATCTTCCCAATACTCTTCGTGTCGATCGCCTGTGGCGCGATCTCCGGCTGGCATTCGCTGGTCTCAACCTCCACAACCGGAAAGCAGCTTGACTCAGAGCTTGACGCTAGGCCTGTTGGCGCCGGGGCCATGTTAACCGAGGGACTTCTGGCACTCGCATCACTTGCAGCCTTCATGGTTGTTGCTCCAGAGACCATTGCAGCCCTTAAAGGCAGCAAGCCTGCGGCCTTCGTTACGGGGGCAACACTACTCACCTCGTATCTTGGCGGTGAGGCGTTGGCGGCCTTCTGGAAGTCGTTCTTCGCGCTGTTCCTAGTAATCTACGCGTTCACAGTCCAGACCCTGGTTACCAGGTATTGGAGGGTTTTCTCGGGCGAGCTTTTCACTGGAGGCCTTAGCATACTTGGGAATAAGTACGTCGCCACTGTGATAGGCCTCATCATACCCATCATCTTCGCCTTATCGGGCAGCTGGATCAACCTCTGGATCTATTTCGGCGGTTCAAACCAGCTGTTGGCGGGCCTTGCCCTCTTCCTGGTGGCAATAGTCGTCGCGAAGTTTAAGAGGCCTCCATACTACGCACTATTGCCAGCCATATTCATGACCATAGTGACCCTCTTCGCCCTAATCTGGGAGACATACGATTATATTAGAAGAGTCTCCGCTTACTTTGCAGTCCTGGCGGCAACGGGCGACCCCAGCGAGGCAGTTAAAAAGCTGTTTGCAAGACCTCCTATGACCAATAACCCTCCGGCGGCTCTGACAGTCAACATAATATTCATAATCGTGGGCATAATACTTGTAGTCCTGGGCTTCCTCATGGCATATTATCTAGCGACAAGCTACCTGCGTGCAAGAGGGGAGGAGTAGTTCCTTAAAACATAAATATTTTTTATCTATGTAGGCAGCGCTCTCAAGAAGCTCTCAGTTCCGGAGGACGAGTAGGTATTTATTTTGGGGTTTGAAATTATCTCATGGGTGGTTTCAGTGTTAAAACGTGAGAAGAAGGAGGAGAAAAAGAAGGGAGGGTTATCTGCTCTTAAGGGGCTCCTGTACGGCATGGCCGTGCATGGC
Source organism: Candidatus Geoarchaeota archaeon (assembly GCA_015520395.1). Lineage (GTDB taxonomy): Archaea > Thermoproteota > Thermoprotei > Gearchaeales > WAQG01 > WAQG01. The sequence goes on along the minus strand of WAQG01000041.1, from coordinate 285 downwards.
AGCGTGACGGCCTTCCTGAGAACTAGGATGTATATGGAACACCTCTTCATGCTTATGACATTGGGGGACATGCTGGGCTTCCCAATAATACCCCCCTACTACTCGCTGAGGCTTCTGCCTTACGCCGTCCCTAACATAAAGTCGTGGAAGACTAGGCTGTTCCGTGAGCGTGACTTCACGGATCTCCTCACCCAGTAGGGGGCTGGTGCAGGTTGGTTGGCTTGAAGGAGTTTTTCGCCTCCCACCCAGATGTGAAGGTCGTCATCTTCGCCGGGAAGGGTGGGC
>WAQG01000040.1 GCA_015520395.1 Candidatus Geoarchaeota archaeon | reverse complement strand
TCCAGGTTCTTCAGGTTCGTGCAGGGTTTGGTGCACCTTACCCCTAGATTGGCGGCCAAACGTGGGTGATCAGTGGAGCCTATATCGTGTCTATACGTTGTACCCTGGTAAGGATAACATATATAGGGTTAGTCTTGAATTGGACATGTCAGCCGACAAGCTTTCCATAGGCTTCCTCTTATGGGAGCCTGGCACCCCCGAGACGAGATGGAGCCTTGAAATTATGAGGATGCTAGCATCATACGTGCTTGATGAGGGCTCATTAGAACAGCTCTATCAGTCCAAGCTGGCTAGAATGTTAACTATACAGCCGATTTCAAGTGCGCATTGTAGCGCTGAGGGGTGCTACCACTACTTAGCTTACGGTGAAGATAACCCCTCGGTCGGGTCGAGAATCGTTTTCACGTTTAGCCCCGGGGAAATAACCAAGTGGCATAGAGCGTACCTACCCCTACCAACGGAGTTAGCCCTTCTAAGGCCCTTAGGAACCCAATCATTTACACTTAATGTGGATGTGGGGCTTAGGCTTGAAACGCCATGGAAGACCTACCCAACTGCTCCACAACGCGCATTATTCACACTCATTATAGCTGGAAGTAGCAATTCCACAGACTTTAATCTAACCCTATGCCATGCAACGTCCACTACCTGTAGCAAGCAGATAACCATCACCCTAACGCCCCATAACTTTCTTAACTATTATGGAAGCCTTCAGGAGCCACCCATATACATAGGCTTAACGCTCTTAAACGGAACGCCCCCGGAGGGCGAGAGCCCTATGATAATCTCCGTTTGGCTTAATACGACGTCCAGACCACCGCAGCTCAAAACAAGAACCGTATGGCCACACCTATCGTTTTTCAACACCCACAATGAATATTTTGCAACGTCACTATACAGGAACACCCTGTCTGTCGCACCAGCATTTGGTGTTAGGAAGATGGTGAAGGGGCAGATCGTTTACAGCTTTCCCAAGGAAGACCCAAACTCGCCTTACTCCGTCTCCCTATCAGTCCTGATAAAGAGCATACCGGACTATAACGAGATGGCCCCTCCGGAGGATGTAATATTTAATGTGACGGCCAGGTACCTTTCTAGGAGGGGGGCTCCCGGAAGTTATGAGGGGGCGTTTATAAGGGTTGACATCTGGAGCCCATACATAGTTCCATCGTCCCTCCTCAGCGTGAAAGGGTTCACCCACGGTCCTGGCGATACGTGGCCTGATCTAAGTAAGCTGATCGAAGGTGTGCCGCTTGTCGGCACGCTCATCTCAATGGTGTGGGAGGATGTCGGACATCCCATACCCTTCGTCAAAAAGCTGGTTCTTGCTAGTTTTGAGGGTTATGAGATAATTAGGAAGGCCCTCTCTGTGGCTATTATGGGGGGTCAGGAGGCTGGTCATGTCTACGTCGTTTGGGAGAAGCCGGCGTTAACGGAGAACCTTCCGGTATCCTTCTTCTCGATCCAGCCGTTTGAGGGGCCTTTCTGGGAGCCTAAGGATCCCGACGACAGGGTGATAAGGTGCGAGATTGTGGCTAGCGGTGAGGTCGACTTTGTGGCGAAAGGCGTGGGGATGATAGGGGTGTGGACCTCGGAGCCGGGGCCTTAGGGGGTGGAAACTTTGAGGCCTTGGATGAAGCATCTTCAAAACCCGTTTTTCATAGCTTTAGTTTTCGTCGCCTTCCTGCTTGTAATCTATAACTATTATCCGTTTAATGCGAGTCCACCATATTCTGAGACGTTGCTAATGTCGGATCCGCTGGCCATCAAGCTTTACTTATTCTCAACCTCGCTTTACGTCTTTGCCGGCATCCTCTTCATATTTCTTATGCCCCTCTTCTACGTTAAGTGGCGGGTTCCTCGGGTCAGGTATGGGTACCGCCTGCTCCTCGCGATATTTGGGCTGGGGCTTCTAGGATTCGTGCTACTGAACATCACTTATCTTCCAGCGTGGGTCTCCCCATCACTTGAGCTCATATATTCAGTTCAGTTTCTAGCGCCTCTGGGTGCAGCTGCCTCTACCATCTACGCATTCCTCATAGAGGATGTGCTCCACGGACTCCTGTTAATAGCCTTCGTGCTCACCGGTTACTACGGCGGCAAAATAGGGCTGAGACTACTTGTAGGCGTCCCCAGAATTGCCGAGTATTTCATCGCCCTACTGCTTATAGACGTGGTGGCGTATTACGTGATCGCCCTGCCCATCAACCTCCTGATAATGCAGAGTGGGTGCTACGTATGCATCTACCCCTATTTCCGCGGGTGGCATCCGGAGGTTCTGAGGGCCGTGAACGTCAGCTTGCTCACTGGGAGGGACGTAAGCTTCGCTAGCCTCTTCACATGGGGAGACCTGGCATCAAGGATCCTATGCGGACTCATAGATGGAATGGTACTCGTCAGATTTTTGAAGGGTGAAATACCCCAGGTAGCGACGGAGAGTTAAGACCATTAAGCCTTGGAGAGTATAAAGTTGGGAAGGTGTTGAAGATAGGTTTTTACCTTCCACTCCATGCTTGGCTCACTAAATGTAGTGGGAGTGAGTTTCCGTTCAATTTGAGTTGAAGTCTTGTCAGGCCCCCGTAGTCACATCATCTGGGCCTCAGCTGTCTGGACGCCGATCATCCGGAAACACTATATCTGTGCATAGAAATATACTTAACCGCTTCCTCTGAGTGCTGTCAAGTTAACATACCCCAGACTTTTAGGGAGTATAGAAAGAGCAGGTGTCATCGATCAGCTTAACTTGACAGCACCTGTTTCTGCTCCATTAAGCTAAAATACCCAGGTTTCCATCAGTGCTTTGACGTGCTCAGGTTCCTACTGGTGTTACTGACGCCATTCACAGCGGCGGTGGGTTTCGCCCTCTCGAAGCCCGCCCTGACCTACTATGTTAGAAACACGCTCCTCGCATCTGGGCTGGAGGTCTCCCTCCTCACGACTGGCTACTTCCTCGCCAGATCCCTCTCAGCAGTCTCCACGGGGTTCCTGGGCGACCGCACCGGCAGGAGGGGTCTCCTCGCCCCCGCAGCCCTCCTCGCAATGTCCCTCTCGTTCTACCTCTTAACCCTGAGCAGAAGCTGGTTTGAGGTTGTCCTCCTAAGGGTTGTCCAGGGGTTCGCGGCAGGCACAGCCTGGCCCTCCCTCCAAACCCTCTCGATGGAGCTGGCCCCAAGTGGGTGGAGGGCGCGTGGAGTTGCCTCATACTACGCCCTGGGAACCCTCGGAATGTCCCTCGGCTACGCCCTCTTCGGCTCCATGAGGGCTGACTACAAGACCTTCTTCCTCTACGCCTCCCTCCTCTACCTCGCCGCCTCCCTCCTCTCAGCCCCTCTGGCCCTCCACAGGTCCCAGCCCACAGGCAGGGGAGCGTCATGGAGCATAGATGTTAGGCTCGACCTGTTCGTAGTCCTCCTCATGTTCTCCTCATTCTCAATGGGCTTCATGGGCGGGATAATGCAGGAGTTTTCGTTCATGTTCCTCAGGGAGGTCTTCGGGCTGTCTGAGGGGCAGGTGAGCTGGATATACATGGTAGGCAGCCTCTCCGGGGCTGCCGGAGGGCTCCTCGCAGCCTACATTGCCGACAGGGCGGGTGAGGAGAGGGTTCTGGTCGCAGCCCTGCCGGCAATGGCCCTGGGGTCAGCATACCTTGGGGCGGGCTCACTACCCATCCTAGCCGCCCTCTCCGCCCTCGTAGTCGTGTCTCTATTGAGGGGGCTGCGGGGAATCCCGAGGAGCATGGCTAAGGCCCGGCTCGGCGGCTACGTTGGCACGGGGGTTGGCGCCGTCAACACCTTCTCCGACATCGGGTCTATAGTGTCACCCCCGCTGGCAGGCTACCTCTACGACACCCTCCCGGGATCGGGGCTCCCATACCTGGCTTCATCCCTACTGCTGCTTGTGGCTGCAGTGTCCTGGATTCCCTTCGTGAGAAGGCCGTCCGGCAGCAGATGACAACCTTTATTTCCCGCCAGACCCCCGTTAATAGGTTAGGCATGAGGATGGTGTACCGGACCAACGCCCCCGAGTTCGAAGACGACCCAAGGCTTGTCGAGGTTATACTGCTTCTAAACGACATGAAGAGGCTTGGGCCGCGCCGAGAAATACTTGCCAGGATCGACCGCCTCCTCCACGAGGTGTTCGGGCAGGTGAGGTGGAGGCTCCTCGACACAAGGTATGTCATACAGTTCATGGCCTTCAAAGGCGGGGTCTACTTTGGCAGGATAGATGCCGAGGCCTGGAGAATAGACATCATCAGCGTAACCGACACCCCAACATTCATAGACCTGTAAGCCCTACACCCACCCGGGGGGATGGGTCGGTTGACAGACACCCTGGACCTTTTGAGGAGGCTCAGCGGGGCTTATGGGCCGCCGGGCTTCGAGGAACAGGTAAGGAAGATCATCGTTGAGGAGCTCAGAGGGATGGGCTATATGCCCCAGATAGACAGGCTCGGGAACGT
>WAQG01000039.1 GCA_015520395.1 Candidatus Geoarchaeota archaeon | reverse complement strand
GTTAAGCAGTACGCTAAGAGGTGGGCGCACCTAATAGTCACTGGTTAGGCATGCTGGAGAATGATGAATGGTATTACCGTTGACCCCTGCCCCCGGGGGATGATAAGGCCGTTCACCTGACCGTGCCTTTATCTTTCAAATTGTATCAGGCACGGCTGGGTTCATCACGGCTTATTGTTCCCTCCTCCCCGCCTACGGGAGCCCCGACTCCCCTCAGCGGGTTCATTATTAAGGTTCTCCTCGCCTAGTTCATCAGGTTCATCCCTACTTTATGAATAATGTTACAGATATGTGTTCCACGCTAGGATCTCGAAGACCAGCCATGGACTCCTCTGCATCTATATTCCTAAGGAGCTTAGTGAGAAGATGAGACACCTCCACCGTAGGGAGGTGATAGTGCGTGTCACAGTACCCGACAAGTAGACATGATGTGGATATCTCCACTCTAGTGAGCCATGTTACCATAAGAGGCAAGGCTACCCCTGTATCACCAGATGATTATATGAAGCTTGTACGCTTAGCACACGATTTTAAGAAAGCAGCACTCTACGCTACACGAATGATAGCTAGAGGTGAATGCACTAATATAATACTTAGAGAGCTACGAAGAATGCTCAACAAAGCTTACGGCGATTCAGCGTATAAAGTAGCTAAAACTGCTGTGAAGGGATGTAAGTTTAATGGCGGGAATCCCTATCACATCAAGGTAAGAAAGCTATTCATCGTGAGTGAGGGTGAAGCGTCTAGACATGGTAATAGGAATATAAGATTAGAATCAACGAGTACGGCGAAGGTTAAGTATCCCTATGATGGTTCTTGGATAGTACTTAAAACTCGTTTTGGAGAAAAGTATCTACCGTTAGTCGAAGAGATTGTTGAATTAGCTAGGCGGAAGAGGTTAAGCTACGGTGCTAGGATAGTATTCAGGAACGGTAGAATATACCTCCACATCTCCATACCCATAAAGCTATATTTAAAGTACTTCAGTAAGGGAAGAGCCAACGGAGAACTGATCGCTGGACTCGACCTTAACAGCGATAGGATAAACATGGTCGTAATAGATAGGTACGGCAGGATAAGAGATGTTAAGACGGAATGGTTCCCAGAGATAACGAGCCACGGCTACCCGAGAGGTAAAGCTAGGGCTAAGAGGCTGGAGGCGCTGTCCAGGCTACTAAGATATGCCTATCACCACAACGTCGGTATAGTGGTTTTCGAGAACCTCCTCGTGATAAAGCGTAGAAGGTACACCGGGAGCAGAACGGCGAACAGGAAAATAACGAGATTCGCAAAAAGAGAACTACTCCGGCATGGAACCATAATGGCCATGAAATACGGGTTCAAAATACTCCTCACAAACCCCAGAGGAACAACACATTCCAAAGAACACAACAAGGCAGTGAGGAAGCATGGCCTGGATAGACACACCGCATCAGCCTACCTAATAGCATTAAGAGGCATAGAAAGAAGCAAAAAGACACAGAAAGTTATAATCTAATGTTTCTGCCCCAGCCTAACCATGAGCTCGGCTATCAGTATGGCGTTTCCAGCAGCTCCCCTCACAAGGTTGTGTCCTAACACCAAGTACCGGAACCATGCATCCCCTAGAAGTGAGGCATGCTGAACCCTGCCCACGACCACCGACATGCCTCCTCCAGCATCCCTGTCGAGGCGTGGCTGGGGCCTATCCTCGCCATGCCTAACGATCACAGGAGCTGGTGGAGCGGTGGGTAAACCGAGCTTTTGGGGCAGCCCACCGAAGTTCTCCAATGCCTCCACTAAGCTTCGGGTATCCGTGTCTTCTCCAAGCTCCACATGGACGGATTCGAGATGGCCGTGGAGCGTGGGAACCCTGGTGGTCGTTGCTGAAACAGGTATTTCCGCGTGCTTCACCCAGCCGCCCTCCAGCGTTCCGAGGATCTTCCTGGGCTCATACATCAGTTTCTCCTCCTCGCCGGGGATGTAGGGTAGGACGTTGTCTAGTATGGCCATACCAGGCACCCCGCGGTACCCGGCCCCGCTTAGCGCCTGAAGCGTTGTGACCACCGCCCGCTTCAGGCCGAAGGAGTCCATTAACGGTTTAAGGGTCAGCACCAGGATGGCCGTGGAGCAGTTGGGGTTCTTAACCAGGGCGCCCCTCCACCCACGCCTCCTCCTCTGCTCACCCAGCAGCCTAAGATGGTCCGGATTAACCTCAGGAACTATTAGCGGCACATCCGGATCCATTCTGAAGGGGCTGGCGTTGGATACAACTATATAGCCCGCCCTAGCGAACAAGGGTTCTACCTCAGAAGCGGCGTTACTGGGAAGCGCCGAGAAAACCAGGTCAATGTCTTTGGACAGTTTTTCAGGCACCGGCTCCTTCAGGGTTTGGCCAGACACCTCTGGAGGGATGGGCTCCTCCAGGTGCCAGCTCACCGCCTCACCGTATTTTACCCCAGCCTTCGCGGGGGACGCCGCCACAGCTTCGACCTCGAACCAGGGGTGCTTGGACAGCATACTTATGAAGGCCTGGCCGACAAGCCCCGTTGCTCCGAGAACCGCTACCTTAAGCTTGTCCACCCAGGATCACCTCGTCATGAATGTCCTCAGCCAGCGCGGCGGCATCGGAAGGATCTGTGAGAACAGTCAGGCTCGCCCCCTCAAGCCCGCGTGCAGCCATATAGATTTTGGTGCCAACCAGTTTCGACACGACCCTCGATAACATCTCGGTCCTTGCAAGGCCGCAGCCCACTACGACTAGTGCAGATAGGGGTTCTTCCACCTCCACCGACTCCACAACCCTCGGCTCAAGCCTTTCTTCCACCAGTTCAGCCAGTCTAGGGGCGTCGGCGCGTTTGACGATGATCGAGATGACCGTCTCAGAAATGGGTTGGGATATGGCGCCAATGTTGACCCTAGCCTCTCGTGCTAGGGACATAACCTCAGCCGCTGTGCCGATTCTGCCCACCATGGTCGGGCCCTTAACCCTAACCAGCGCTAACCCCTCAACAACAACTACAGCCTTCACGCCGTCCTCTTCGGTGCAACTCCCTTTAACCAGGGTTGAGCTTCCCTCGGGATTATAGAAGCTTAGTATCCTTATGGGGACCCCGTTTAGCTTAAGGGGCTCGAAGGTGCGTGGGTGAAACTTCTTGGCCCCCAGGTAGGAGAGTTCCATGGCCTCCTCTACCGAAAGACGCGGTATGGTTCTAGCGTGGGGTATGAGGTCCGGGTTGGCGGTCAGCACACCCTCCACGTTGGTGTAGAGCCTCACCTCCCTAGCCCCAAGAACTGCGCCGATAAGGGCGGCTGAGTAGTCGCTTCCACCTCTCCCAAGAGTGGTGGTCTCGCCGCTCCTAGTGGCGCCCAGGAACCCCGTAACGACGGGGACAACGCCAGCCTCAAGCATTGGGAGGAGCCTAGCCTTTAGACGCGGCACTGTCTCCTCCATATCGGGGTGGCGTCGCCAAAGTTGTCGTCGGTTACGATCCCGGCTTCTCCGCCGCTCAGCCACTCTGCTTTGACACATAAGCTTCTGAGCGCGGCCTCCATTATGATGGCTGAGAGCTTCTCGCCGAACGAGACAATGTAGTCCCGTGTTCTGGGGGTGGCTTCGCCAAGGACATTAACAGCCCACGTGGTCTTCGCTAGAGAGTCGAGGAGCCTCGACATCTCAAGATTTGCCTCCTCGAAAAACGGGGATTCAGCCGCGCCAGCTATGGCTCTGCGGTGAAGCTCGGCTATCTTCTTCACAGCCAGGGCCGGGGCTCTAGGCTCCTCAACCATGGATAACAGGGTGTCGGTGACACCCCTTAGTGCAGAGACCACGACGAGGGGTTTGAAGCCCTTGGCGAGAAGCTCGTAAACTATGTTGGCTGCCCTTCTATAGTC
>WAQG01000038.1 GCA_015520395.1 Candidatus Geoarchaeota archaeon | reverse complement strand
CTCGGACCTCCGCCGTGTGGGAGCGCTACCATATGCGGTAATGCATAGTAGCAGATATGCATGGTATCCAACAGATAATAACAAGTATATCCGGAACGATATCGCCTAGCATCAGATACGCGTGATAACGGCTAGTATAACAGTCAGCTAGTTTTAAGTGAGCCGGATTAACCAATATAGTTTGGGAGCGTGTTTATGGCAGGTATTGGGGAGAGGATAATCATTGACCCGAAAATCATGGGTGGGAAGCCTGTCATAAAGGGGACAAGGATACCGGTCTATTTCATATTGGAGCTTATTGCTAACGGGTGGACTATCGACGATATACTAAAGGAGTACCCGCATCTCACGCGGGAGGACGTGCTGGCTGCAGTAAGATACGCCGCAAGAGTGTTGAGGGAGGAAATTGTCGTCAAAGCCTAAAATCCTAGCCGACGAAACATGCCGAGAAGCACTATCCAGTCCCTCCGAAGCTCTGGCTACGACGTAGTATCTGTCTGGGAGGTAAAGCCGGGACTAAGCGATGACCAGGTAACACAACTCTCAGTAAAGGGACCAGAGGATAACCATAACATTCGACAAAGACTTCGGACGACCTGCCCTAACCAACCCCCAACATACCAGGTGTCGTGCTAATGCGAACCCCGCCAAAGAACCCTTAGGCAAGAACTTCCCTGGCACGGAGCCATAAGAGAATTGATCCTCACAAATACCGAGGAAAACAGAATATCGCCAGAAAATCGGAGGCACCTTGAATATAAGGTCGGATTAGAACTCCGAGCACATAAAATAGTATACCCTTCCACATAATATTATGGAGGGTGTTGCCCTAACTCGTAGTTAGAATAGCTTGACTCGCCCCGAACCCTGCAGATCTAGAATGGTGCAGCCTGTATACTTATCATTAGTGGTTTAAGTGTTTATAAATAGTATTTCTACGATTAACATTTTTATATTATTGCCTACTGGCATTTAACTAGAGGGCAAGTGTATGGCCGTCACTGCTATAATTGATCCTGTATCGTTGCTTAATAAGCATACTGAGGGGCTGAAGGCTTTAGGAGCTAGGGCGCCGGGATTCCTGAACGCATATGTAGCTGGGGTCGAGAGCACGGCTGGCCATCTGGCAAAAGAGGTCGATGAGGCTGTTAGAAAGGTTTTCAGCGAGTCGGAAACCGCTGGTATTGCCGCGATCGTGGAGCTGGTCGAATCCATAAGTATAGAGCTGGTTGAGAGCCTGAAGGAGGGGGAGTATATTTTTGTCGAGGCCCTAGGCTATGCAGTGTCAAGTATTGCTGGAGACCCAAAGATCTCCAGGCTTATCGGTTCTCTGCGTCGACGCAAATATTTGAAGAGGAGCGGAACCTGGAAACCGGAGGACCTCGAAAAGATTGCTGCGTTGCTTCACCTCTCCTATCTCATGGTTAAGGAGGAGAAAGTGTTTGACGTTGCAGTTGCGACCTATGCTGCCAGCCGCATAGCTAGGCTCGAGGGCCTTGAGCAGCTGGTGAAAGCCGCCCTTTACTTCTTTGCGTCTTACAGGCTCCATAAGGGAGGTAAACGTGACCCGGCATTTGCGTTGCTTGGTTGGAGTATACGTGACAAACTACCCCTAAAGCCTCTCGGTATGCCGCATGTTGCGGAGAACCCTAAGGCTTGGAAGGCCTCGCTTATTGCCTCCTACCTATTAGATGTCGGCTCAATGGTTGACGGTGTGCTTTTGGAGCGCTGGGGGTTTTACCGTGGTCTTGAGCAGTACCTAGAGGAGATACGCAGGGCCGAGTAAACGCCTGGGGGCCAGGAAAGATTGTTACATGTCTTTGCCGATACTAATATACTGGCGTACCAGGTAGCAGTAGAGTCCCCGAATATCACGGCTAGGCTGAGGGCGTTCCTTACGAGAAGCCTGTACAGTATAGGCCATGTAGTTCTAGTTGTTTACGAGGACCAATTGTTCGAGGTGGAGAGGGCAATCGAAGACAGAGTTATCTATGAAAGCATCTCCAGGCCCGAGAAGCTGGACGTTGTCGACACCATACTCAGCGACTTTTACAGATTCTTCAGGGAATGCGAGGAGGCTGGCAGGTGCAGGATGGTGAAAAGAGATACAGGGTTCACCAAGCGGGCAGGCGCCCTCTACCGTGCTGCGCAAACCTGCATTTCACGGCGTAAAACGGGGCCCATAGCATTCGACCTCAAGCTTCTAGCTGTAGCCGAAGCCAGCGACGCCGTATTCCTAACCCACGACCGGAGACTATACGAGGTGTATAGGGCCTGTCTCCACGGTAGAGTCAGGCTACCTTCCTTCTATTACCTGGCCATCGAAAGCAGTGCAACCTTCTACAAGATATGCGGAGACCGTGTTCCCGAACTGGAGACAGCTCTGCGAGAGGCTGCATCGAAAACCAGACTAACCTACCGAGACCCCGAGATAACATGCTGAGAAGGCTAAAGGAGCTCCAACCAGCCCAGTAAAATATTATGGAACTCCAGGAAGCAATATTATTGTGTCCCTCTTGGGCAGAGGCCTGTGT
>WAQG01000037.1 GCA_015520395.1 Candidatus Geoarchaeota archaeon | reverse complement strand
GGCTTACGCTGCCCGGCGAGGGAGAGGCAACCATCTATGCGGAGCCGGGGCAGTATAAGGTTGGGATCAGCGTGGAGGAGTGGCTCGGCGACCTGGAGAGGCAGGTGTCGCTTAGGGCTGGCGAAAGCGCCGTTGTGGATGCGTACGGCATGGTTGGGCGGCTCACGGTGAGGGGGCCTCCGGGGGCTGAGGTATCTATCCTCTGGGAGGATGGGAACAGGACCGTGTCCCTGCCCGAGAACGGCACCGTCTCCTTCTATGCGAGGCCTGGAGAATACCTTGTGAGGATCAGTGTGGAGGGGTGGCTCGGCGTTCCCGAGGCCCAGGCCAGCGTGGAGGTCGGTGGTGAGGCGGTCGTCGAGGCCCAGGCGCTCGTCGGAAGGCTGGTGGTCAAGGGGCCTCCGGGCGCTGATGTCAAGGTTGTGTGGGAGGGCGGTGAAAGGAGCTACTCGCTGCCCGAAAATGGGACTCTGAGCCTGTGGGCTGTGCCGGGCACCTACTCAGTGTCGGTATCGGCCGGGGAGTGGATCGGGACAGTTGATGCTAGTGTCCAGCTGGGGGCGGAGAAGGTTGGAATTGTCGACTCTTACAGCCTTATGGGGAGACTAGTCATTAGGGGGCCTCCGGGGGTCGCCGTGGAGGTTGTTGGTGATGGGGGCTCCAGGAACCTTACGATGCCTGAGGAGGGCGAGGTGATGTTCTATGTCGAGCCCGGGAGGTATGTGGTCAAGATAGGGCCTCCGGACTGGACCCACAGCGGGTACACCACCAGCGTAGAGGTTGGCAGCGGTGAGGAGGTAACCGTGACGCCGGAGTACTCATTCAGCACCACCTTCTACATTGCTGTTGGAGGAGTGGTAACCGCAGCTTTGGTTGGCGTGGCTGCCCTAGTAATTCTGAAGCGACGCGCCGCCAGCTAAAAAACCCATATTTTTTAACCAGGTTTGTTGCCAACTGAATTTTTCAGATATTTCCCTGTGATCGATGGGCCTCATATCTCTTGGAAGTTCTTGGGGTGCGGTGCTATGGAGTGCTCTGCTGGTCATCACCCGGGGTTCTGGGCTGGTCTTCGTGGCTAGTCTTCTACGGTTGTCTTTTCGAAGAGGCGTATTGCCAGGGCTATTAGGACTATGGAGAGGGCTGTTAGGATGGCTACGTCTAGGGCTGGGTCGTAGCTGCTTGTACCTGTGAGCCAGTACCTCATGCCGTCGACCGCGTAGGTCAGGGGGTTTACCATCGCCATCCACTGGGCCCAGTCCGGCATCCTGTCGACCGGGAAGAACACGCCGCTCAGGAACATGAGGGGCATCATAAGGAGGTTGACTATCATGTGGAATCCCTCAGGGCTGTTCACCTTGGTGGCCAGGGCGACGCCAGCCGAGATGAATCCCATCGAGAGTATGAAGCCGTAGGCTAGGGCTATTGGGAGCCCCTCGAGCCTCAGCCCGGGGGATATCAGCTTCGCTATCAGGGCTATGGCCGCCCCTTGGAGGAGGGTTACTATGGAGTCTCCCACAGCCCTTCCAAGGATTATCAGGGATCTTGGAGCCGGGGCGACCAGGGTCTCCTTTAGGAAGCCGAACTGCTTGTCCCACAGGACTGAGACCCCGCTTATGAAGGATCCCATGAACATGCTCATGGCTATGACCCCGGTTGTCAGGAAGGTTACGTAGTCGAGGCCCCCGAACTGCTGTTTTATGAAGGCATCTATCATCGGGTCGTTGAACTTGAAGACCCCGCCCATCCCCAGGCCGAAGAAGAATATCCACATCACTGGCTGAACCAGCATGGTAACAACCCTGGATCGCGCCCTAAGGAACCTTTTCAGCTGCCTATAAACCATGACGTTAAAGGCGTGGATGGCGGCCACGGCTACCTCCCCCTCCAAAGCCTCCTGGCTGGCATCACTGGCGGCGGGCCTAGGGACTCCCTGAGCTCCCTGCCGGTCAGGTGTAGGAAGACTTCGTTGAGGGTTGGTCTCCGGTAGCTTATCTCAAGGATCTTGACGCCCCTCTCCTCGGCGTAGCTGAATATCCTCGGGATGACCTTGGAGGCGTTCTCCACGACCATCTCAACCCTCCCGTCCGGGAGAACCTTGCACTCCCTGACGAGGCCCTCCTCGACGCATATGGGCTTGCTGAAGCGGGCCAGGACCACGTCGGAGCCCACGATGGACTTTAGCTCCTCCGATGTCCCCATGGCGACAATCTTTCCGTTGTTCATGATCGCTATCCTGTCGCAGAGCTCGTCGGCCTCATCCATGTAGTGGGTCGTCATGAGTATCGTTACGCCCCTCTCCCTGCGGGCCTCCCTGATGTAGTCCCATACCCTGGCCCTGGACTGCGGGTCGAGCCCCAGGGTGGGCTCGTCGAGGATGAATATCTCTGGCTCGTGGAGAAGGCCCCTGGCGAGCTCAAGCCTCCTCCTCATCCCGCCCGAGAAATACTTGACAACCTTGTTCGCAAACCTCTTAAGCTCCACGAAGTCGAGGAGCTCCATGATCCTCCTATGGAGCTCCCTGCCGCCCATCCCATAGAGCCTCCCATGTATGTACATGTTCTCGTAGGCCGTCAGGTTGGTGTCCAGGCTCGGGTCCTGGAAGACTATGCCTATCCGCCGCCTAACCTCCCCCGGATGCCTCGTGACGTCGAAGCCCGCGACCCATGCCCTCCCTGAAGTCGGCCTGAGCAGCGTCGCTATGATGTGGATTGTCGTGGTTTTCCCGGCGCCATTGGGCCCGAGAAGCCCGAATATCTCGCCCCTCCTGATGGAGAAGCTCACGCCGTCAACCGCCGTGACATCCCTAAACCTCTTAACCAGATTTTCAACAACTATGACGCCATCCATGCCTACTCACCCAGGATCTCGAGAGCCTCCCTCTCAAATGACTCAAAGAGCCTCCTAACCCTCCTCCGCTCCTCGGGGCCCAGGGAGTCGATCCTATGGAACAGCCTCTCGACAGCCCGAAAGACCCTGCCGGCCCCCAGCTCACCCATTATCTTAAACCTCTCCGCAACCTTCAGGGCCTCTTCAAGC
>WAQG01000036.1 GCA_015520395.1 Candidatus Geoarchaeota archaeon | reverse complement strand
GTTATACTTGATGGGAATAGGAGGTGGGCTCGCTCGAGGGGTTTGCCCCCGTGGTTTGGCCACAACATCGGGGCCTCTAAGGTTCGCGACCTGCTTAGGTGGTGCCGGGAGGCCGGTGTAAAGATCCTGACTATCTACGTCTTCTCCACGGAGAACTTTAACCGCCCGCCTGAGGAGGTTAAGGCGATAATGGAGATTGCTGAAAAGCAGATTGAAAGCGCCCTCAACGATGAGGACATACACGCAAACAGGGTTAAGGTCACCTTCATTGGAAGGAGGGAGCTCCTGCCGGAGAGCCTGAGGAGGAAGATGGAAGAATTAGAGAAGGCAACGGCCAGCTATAGCGACTACTACTTGAACGTCGCGATCGCCTATGGGGGCAGGGCTGAGATAGTCGATGCTGTAAAGCGGATAGTTAGAGACGTGCTCGATGGGAAGCTAGGGGTTGAGGAGATAGATGAGGATGAGATCGAGAGGAGGCTCTACACAGCCCATCTCCCAAACCCCCACCCAGACCTCATCATCAGGACGAGCGGGGAGGAGAGGCTTAGCAACTTCCTGCTCTGGCAGTCGGCCTACAGTGAGCTCTGCTTTCTAGATGTTTATTGGCCCGAGTTTAGAAAAATAGACCTGTGGAGGGCCATCAGGATATACCAGAAGAGGAAGAGAAGGTTTGGCAGGTAGGTTTGGAAAACTAACCTTTAATAAGACGTTTAGGCTTCCTTCACATGATGAATTATGCCTAGTGTCTCAAACTTTAGCCGATCCCTTCCCGGTTCGCCCATTAGGAAGATGTTGAAGGTCATTGCCGATGCGAGGGCGAGGGGGATAGATCTGATCAAGTTCTCGGCTGGACAGCCAAGCCTGCCCCCTGATGAGGAGGTAGTGGAGTTTGTCATAAGCTACCTGAGGGAGAAGCCCTGTGAAACCAGCAGCTACACACCAACCCAGGGTCTGAGGGAGCTGAGGGAGCTAATAGCGATGGATCTTGAAAGGTACGCCAGAATAAGGCTTGACCCCGAGAGGGAGATAACCGTAACGGAGGGGGCCTCCGAGGGCATGCTGATAACCATGATGGCCCTACTGGACGATGGCGATGAGGCCATAATATTTGACCCATCCTATGTGAGCTACCCCCACGTGATAAGAATAGCCCGTGGAAGGCCCATATACCTCCCAGTGAGCATAGAGGACGGCTTTCAGCCGGATGTGGAGAGGCTTAAGGAGCTCGTAACTCCAAGGACAAAGCTGATATTCTTCGCCACCCCCGACAACCCCACTGGAAGGATACTTGATGGCGCCGTTGCCAGGGCGATCGTGGACATAGCGAGGGATCATGACCTCTGGTTGGTTTCCGATGAGGCATACAAGCACCTGATATATGAGGGGGAGCACGTGTGGATGGCTAAGCTTGCCCCCGAGAGGACGGTCGTGCTGAACACCTTCTCTAAGGATCCAGCCATGACCGGATGGAGGCTAGGCTACGTTTACGGGCCTGAGGAGGCGGTGGCGGAGATAGCCAAGATCAAGCAGTATGTCACCCTCTGCTCCAACACCCTGGCCCAGATCGCCGCCATGAAATACCTTGAGCCTGAGGTCAAGGACAGGGTGCTTGAAAGAACTATCAAGATCTACAAGTCGAGGAGGGACGCCATGTACGAGGCCGTCAGGAAATACCTACCGGAGGCCGGAGCCTACAAGTCGCCGGGGGCAATGTACCTCTTTGTAGACCTCTCAAACTACCTAAGAAGGCTGGGCCTCGACGACGAGACGTTGGCGGAGAGGCTAGTTAACGAGAAGCATGTGGCAACCATACCTGGAAGCGGCTTCGGGCCCCACGGAAGGAACCACTTAAGGCTCACCTTCGTGAGTGAGCCTGAGGAGAGGATAGCCGAAGGTGTCAAGAGGATAGCTGAGCTTTTAGAGGCTAGCTAGCAACATGGCTGTTCAGGAGTAAGCCATAGCTTTCAGCGCCAAGAACCTCCATAAGCTCCCTGTATAGCTCATCTATGGCCACCAGAAGATCCTTCTCACCCCTCTCTATCCTATCCATTTCTTCAAGCAGCTTCCTCGTCCTCTCCTCGCTGACCAGCTTATGATAATTCTCAACGAGGAACCTGTAGACCTGCTGTCCAAGCTTGGTTGCTATCAGCTGGCCAGTCCTGACCCTATAGACATAGTAGCGCTTCTTCAGCTTCTCAAGCGTAACCGCATATGTGCTTGGCCTTCCTATGTTCCTTTCCTTCATCAGCCTGATCAGGGCGGACTCAGAGTACAGTGGCAGTTCACCGACAAGCTTCATTTTACCCTCAATAACCCTGTAAACCCCGCTCTTCAGCTCGGCCTTAAGCGTTCTGACAGGCCTAAAGAGGTCGAAGCCATGCTCGAGAACCTCGACTGTAAACACCCTTTCAACCTCAACTCCGGGCAGCCTAAACTTGGCGCGGATCTGCCTAACCCTAACTGGCCTCATCTGGCTGGCTATGAAGCGCCTAAATATCATGTCGTAGAGCTCTATATGTCTTCGGCCAAGCGGTATGGGGACATGTATAAGCCTCCCCCTAACCATCAGTTCGAGCTCCCTGGAGTCCAGGGGTCTCGTCGGCCTTATACACTCGTGGGCCCCCTCCCTCCCGTTCCAGCTCCTTAAAACCATGTATTCCTCCAGCCCCATCCTTTCAAGGTACTGCCTAGCCACATTCATACCAACGCCACTAACAGTCGTGGAGTCAGTTCTATGATAGGTTATGAGGCCCGACTCGAACAGCTCCTGTGCAAGCCTCATCACCTCGGCTGAGCTGAGCCTTAATGCCACGCTGGCGTCCGCTAGCAACGCGTCGGTCGTGTATGGGGGAAGGGGCTTAATCTCCCTCACAAACTCCTCCACAACCTCGACCTCCACGCCGTCGCCAAGCTGTTTGAACGTCCCCCGCGGAGCCTTGACGAATAGAAGTATTCCGTTCTCAAGCTGGAGCCTGAGTAGCTCCACCTTCTTCTTATTTTCAATGGTTCTCTGGACGACCCAGCCGAGCACAGGTGTCTGCACCCTCCCGGCCGACAGCCACCTGACTTCACCTCCATTGAGTATTCCTTGAACCCTCTCTATCGGCATCTTCAGCCCTAGGGCCCTGGCAACACCCTTGACGACATCTTCCCATTCGTAGCCCTCCTCGAGAAGCTCCCTCGTCTTCCTCCTTATCCTAACCGACATCTCCCTCTGGACGGCCTTGGAGAGCGGCAGCCCTATCCAGGCGTCCTCAACCCTCCTGAGGATCTGCGCGTGGAGCAGATTCCTATCAAAGTCCTCCGGATTGTCGAGCGCCTCGCTGACAGCCCACTTCGTCACCTCATGGTACCTGGCCCTCTTCACATTTGGGTTGAATGGCGCCACCATGGCCCTCACATCCCAGCCGATCTTCTCGCCCTCGGCGTCGGGATCTGTAGCAACTATGACTTCATCAACATCCTGTGCAAGCCTCCTGAGGGCTTCGGCAACCCCCTCCTTAATCGGCTTGAACCTGACCGTCAGCCTCCCCCGCTGCTGGTCGTAGAAGGCCCCGAAGCCCGCGCCAGCATCTATGTCAAGGTCGAAGAAGTGGCCCTTGGTGGCAGCAACTATGAGCAGCCTGTTAGGCTGTATGACCTCATAGGTCACTATGGAGCCGACACTACGCTTCATAGGCCTGCCATAGAAATACGATATTGTCCTGGCCTTGGTGGGGGATTCGACGACCAGCAGCGTAGACTTCATCTCTATATCTGTCCCAACCTTCATCCGCCTAGTCTCGTCAACCTCTCTCATAACCGAATCCACATCCAGGCTGCTCAGGGGCTTAAACTCTATTTCGAGGGCCCTGAGCTGTTCGACCAGCAGCTTAAACGCCTTTGGGTCATCCACGAGCATGACTGAGAGGCCCTGGGTCATGCCCCCTACCGTCAGCCTGCTGGTCCTGCCGGAGGCCTGAACATAGGTCACCACATCAGGATATATCAGGGCATCCCCGCTGAGGTTGGACTCCCTCCTTATCTCAGGCCTCTTGAGGAGTTCTCTGGCAAACTCTATCGCCTCCAACATCGTGTCGCGGGCAAACTTCAGGAAGCTTGAATCCTCCACATCTCCGGACTTAACCCGTTCAAGCTCCCTTCTGGAGAGTGTAAGGAGCTTTCTAAGCCGATCCATAAGGATGCCGCATCTAACCTTCTCGTCGTTCTCGAGAAACCTGAGGAGATGGCCGAGGACGACCAGCATCCTGGCTGGCGTGAAGTTCTCGAGGTCGACGCGTATGGCGAATTTCGGAACCCCGTAGAAGACTGCATATCTAACGCTTTCGGGAAGATCTATCCCCCTGACCAGCGACGAC
>WAQG01000035.1 GCA_015520395.1 Candidatus Geoarchaeota archaeon | reverse complement strand
GGTTATCAGGGTGGGGTGAGGCTAAAATACTGGTAGGCTTGAACTACATGGTGAAATGCATGAGGTCTGCATATTTTGTAAGATAGTTGCAGGGGAGCTTCCAGGCTGGAGGGTTCACGAGGACGAGGAGCACATCGTGATACTGGACAAATACCCTCAGAGCTACGGACACATGTTGGTCATGCCTAAAAAGCATTACAGAAATATGATCGAGGCGCCACCAGAGGTGGTTGAGAGGTCTGTGAGGCTGGCGAGGGAAATGGCGTCGCTGGCCATGTCCAGGCTTGGGGCCTCCGGCGTCAGGATAGTTATAAACACAGGGAGGAGTGCTGGCCAAGTGATACATCACCTCCACGTCCATGTAATACCTTTCTACGAGGGTGAGAGGCGGGGTGGGGTTGTGCCGGGGACGGAGCTGACGGAGGAGCTGGCAAGGGAGCTGTTAGGCAAGCTCAGGGATTAAGGGTGTTCCGCCTTGATCGAGTACGAGGTTAGGGAGGGCGTAGGGTGGATAGTGTTCAACCGGCCTGAGAAGCTTAATGCAATAAACCTTGAGGGTTGGAGGAGGCTGGTTGATATAGTCAATGAGGCTGGCATGGACGGCTCGGTTAAGGCGGTTATTGTGACCGGGAAGGGTAAGGCGTTCTGCGCTGGAGACGACATAGGAATGATGTATGAGACTGTGGGGGCGGAGGAGAACATAGAGTTGTTCCACGTTTTTTGGAGGGCTGTGAACGGCCTGCTTGAGCTTGAGAAACCTGTGGTAGCAGCCGTGAACGGAATCGCCTATGGGGGCGGGCTTGAGTTAACGTTGCTCTGCGATTACGTCATCGCCTCGGAGGAAGCAAGGTTCGCACTTCCCGAAATAAAGATAGGGGCCTACCCACCCATAGCCTCGGTGCTTCTACCCTTCTTTGTAGGGTTCAGGAGGGCCCAGGAACTAATGTTTACGGGCAGGCCTGTGGATGCCAGGGAGGCGCTTGAAATGGGTCTCGTAAACAGGGTTGTGCCTGGGGAGGGCCTGTTAAGGGAGGCTGAGGAGACCGCGAAGTCGCTTGCCCTGCTTCCACAGCCCTCAATCAGGCTCATTAAAAGAAGCTTGACAAGGCTTGCCTACATCCTTGGCTCAGGGAGTTTCAGACGATGCTCGCACTGCTCTCCCAGACCCATAGCTATAGGAGTGGCGTTGAGGGCTTTATAAAGAGGCGTAAAAAATAAAAACCTTAATTTTTTAAGCCGCCGGGGCAATAATATATTGGTGTAGCCCATGCTGCCACCACTAGTTGTGGGACAGGCTGGCGGGACAGAGATCTTCTGGTGGTTGTTCTACCTCATAATCCTCCTAATAGTGCTCTCAATAATAGCTAAGGCGATAAAAATAGTCAGAGAGTATGAAAGGATAGTGGTCTTTAGGCTGGGCAGGCTTCTGGGGGCTAAGGGGCCTGGAATAGTGTTTCTAATCCCCTTCATAGACAAGCCTATAAAGGTGGATCTCAGAGAGTCCTACATATCGGTGTCCCATCAGACGTGCATCACGAAGGACAACGCCCCCACCGACATAGACTTCATAATATACTACAAGGTCGTGGACCCGGTGAGCAGCGTTATCCAGGTTCAGGACTTCAAGGGGGCTGCGGTCGGCATCGCCACAACAACCCTCAGGGCTGTGGTCGGAGACATAATGCTCGACGACCTCCTGGCTAAGAGGGAGGAGATAAACAAGATACTCAGGACAAAGCTCGACGAGGTAACAGAGAGGTGGGGTGTCAAGGTGACGGGCGTCGAGATAAGGGAGATACTCCCACCCAGGGCAGTCCAGGACGCCATGATTAGGCAGATGGCCGCGGAGAGGGATAGGAGGGCGATGGTTACGGAGGCCGATGGCAAGAGGCAGTCCGCCATACTTGTGGCCCAGGGCGAGAAGGAGTCTGCCATCCTTAAGGCTGAGGGCCAGAAGCAGGCTGCGATCCTGAGGGCTGAGGGCGATATGCAGGCTGCAATCCTGAGGGCTAAGGGGTATGCTGAGGCTCTGAGGCTGGTCTACGAGGCGGCGAGCAAGATTGACCACAAAACTATTGCTATACAGTACCTGGAGGCCCTTAAGGAGATCGGCAGGTCGCCGGCAACTAAGTACATCTTCCCTATGGAGTTCATGGGGCTCTTGAAGCCTATAAGCGAGTTCATAGGCAAGGCTGCCGAGGGTGAGTAGATTGGAGAGCGGGCGGGAAGCCCAGGAGATGACCGACGTATTCTGGAAATACTTCATCTTCCTAGTAGGGATAATATTCTTCGGCTTCTCCCTAACCCTGCCCGAAGCCTCCCTACAACAGATAGCCTCAATGCTGATGGGCATATTCCTGATAATAGTAGGGATCTATTCCTTCCTTCGGGTTCGCTGAACCCTGCCTAAAACCCACCTCTTCACCTTATTTACATACATGTAAGCTATGTAAAAGTAGAAGCCGAAGATCGCCCCCAGAAGGGCCAAACCAACCAGTCCTACGAGGGTATACATGAAGGGCAGCCCCAGCAGGATACTCCTGATCAGGATCGCAAACACGCTGAAGATGGGGTAAAAGACTATCCACAGCAAAATGATCTTGAGGAAGGGCACCTTCTCGTCCAGCCACTCGAAGGAAAAAATATCCGAGATCACGTCGAGATAGTAGGAGAAGATTGCCAGAGGGGTGAACATGCCTAAAATCCAGACTGCTATGTGGATAAGGCCCCCTGTGACAAGGCCAAAGGAGGCGAGTATGCCCGCTGGTATCAATATGGCTATAAGCCCAACAACCCTGTCATAGTTCTTAAAGAACTTGGTTGCCGTCTCTCTCCGCATAAGTCCCCATAGTAAACGTTAGGTCTCATAAAAATAAAGGTTGGTTTTGGGTCTAGAGGAGGCCCAGCTTAAGCCCTATGAACCAGCCGGTGATGGCCCAGAATGTCAGCGTTATGAGCAGCAGTATTATGAAGTGTATCCATGAGGGCCTGACGATCTCCCCGGCTGGATGCACGCTTGGGAGGTAGAACCAGCTTAGGTAGAGGAGGACTGTGCAGAGGAACGCCATTATGAACATGTTGGTGATGCCTGTGAGCAGTATTAGGCCTCCGGGAGACTTGAAGAACACCTGAACTATGCCCATCACAGTGAATATTGAGAATATCGCGTAGTATATCCTCGTGTATGGCCAGTTGTTAACGGCTGAGAACGCTAGGACGCCTGTCACAGCAAATAGGTAGACCGCAAGTATCAGTATGCCTATCCAGTAGTCGACGGTGAACTTGGTGCCCTGGAGTACGTCGGCCACAAGTGGGCCGCCCACGACTATTATTCCCAGCCCTATGAAGAGGGTCAGCCAGGTCTTGCCAGCATCCTTAACCTCGCCGCTCATCACGGTATAGGATGCATCGGCTATGAACCTGGAGTATAGATCTCCAGCTACTATGAAGACGTCAAACAGGAAGAAGAAGCCTAGGACTAGCATTGCTATTCTTCCAGCTTCTCCGAAGAGTGCCTCGAACCACTTGCCCTGCTCCACAACCAGGCTCCAGCCCTTAGGTATCTTAATGCCCCTTGGGTATAGCAGCGAGAATGTCAGGATGCTGGTCAGAACAATGGTGAGGGTGTTTAGCAGGACACCGATCAGGTTGTCGGTCCAGAGCCAGTTGACCCATCTCTTCCACTTATCCCTATTGTCAGGTGTGTCCTCGAAGGCTACACCGACGCTCGGTATAGCTTCAGGCTCGCCGGTCAGCGGGCTGGTCACCCTGCCTATGTGAGCTGACATAGCAAAACCCTTATCCCTGATCCAGTATGAGTAGCCTAGGTTCCATATCCCTCCAGCGCCAGTATAGGCTATTAATGTGACCCATATTCCAGCATCTCCCGGATCCCAGTTCGGGAAGGGCGGCCATGCAAACTGCCCAAATCCTGCGAAGTATTGGCCAGCGTATGCAGCCACGTCGGGTGTCAATACGGCAACTATAAGCATGCCTATGAATGAGGCGAAGGCGGCGAGTGACTCAATTACCTCAATTACTCTATAAGCTACGGGGCCGAGGACTATTATAAGCCATGTAGTGAACATTATTATTACCGCCCAGAATCTCTGCGCGTTCTTTGCATCCCATGGCGGCCAGTGGAGTATGCCATGGAGCGCCGAGGCCGAGGCTCCGGCGTAGCCCCCGACCCACGAGTATATCAGTATCGCTACCGCCAGGGTTATCCAGCCCACTACGGCATGGGCTCTGAAGAGGCCTGATATTATTCCCTCGCCCGTGGCAACCGTGTATCTGCCGATCTCCTGGTTGTACCAGTACTGTAGGAAGGCGAATATGAAGAGCCACCCGAGGAAGATCACGCCATATTTGGCGACCATGTAAGGCCACCAGATCAGCTCTCCGCTACCCTGGCTGAGCCCAGCCCAGATGATGCCAGGCCCCATCACGGCGGCCATCCCTGGCCATGCGGGAAGATCCTTTACTGAGAAGGGCTTAACGAGCCTTCCGGTCAGAAGGTTGGTACTCTCCCCACCACCAATAATCCGATCTTCCCTAGACAAGCCTACACACCCCTAGAACCTTGGTGATTTATGCGTTTTCAGGTTGATATAAGCGTTTTGATATATACATCGAAATATTTTTAATATGGTTGGCAATGAGAATATCAGAAAGTTTTTTGTGATTGTTAACGCCCCTTAAACCTCGCCTTCCTCTTTCTTAAGAAGGCATCGACCCCCTCCCTAGCATCCTCAGTTGAGAAAAGCATCCCGAACTTAGATGCCTCGAGGTTCAACGCTGGGCCCAGTGGAGCTTCATAGCCGTATTTAATTACGTACTTCGCCAGCATCAGAGCTATGGGAGGCCGTTCAGCGAGCTCTGACGCCAGTCTCCTAACCTCAGCTTCAAAAGTTGCGGAGGGCAGCACCTTATTTACCAGCCCAATCTTCTCGGCCTCAGCCGCAGTTATGTGGTTTCCGAACATTATAAGCTCCTTTGCCTTGCCCGGGCCAACCAGCCTTGTTAGCCGCTGTGTCCCTCCGGCTCCCGGTATTATCCCCAGCTTTATTTCGGGCTGTCCCAGCAGGGCCTTCTCGCTAGCATACCTGAGGTCGCAGGCCATTGCAAGCTCAAGCCCCCCTCCCAGTGCATAGCCGTTTATTGCCGCTATCACCGGTTTAGGCATGTCCTCAAGCTTACTGAGGACGCTCTGGAACATCCTTGAGAACTTGAACATCTGGAGTGGCGTTACGTCTTTAAAGGTTGAGATATCGGCCCCCGCGCTGAACGCCCTTTCCCCAGCGCCCATCAGTATCACGACCCTGACCCTCTCGTCCTCAGAGAGCTTGTCGATGACCTCATCGAGCTCGGATATCATTTTGAGGTTTACCGCGTTGAGCTTATCAGGCCTGTTTAGGATAACCCAGGCCAAGGGCCCTTCCTTCCTGACCTTTATAGTCTCATAAACGGTCTCCTCAAGCTCATACTTGTAGAAGCCCTCCCCCGACTTCATCCCCAACCTGCCCTTCTCGACCATTTCGACGAGGAGCGGGTCGGGCTCATACACCTCGTCGCCATACTTCTTAACCTTCTCTCTCAGGACGGAGACTATGGTGTCTATGCCCCACTCATCGGCAAGTTTGAGCACGCCCTTCGGGAAGTTCAGGCCCAGCTCTATGGCCTTGTCAATATCCTCAACGGTCGCGACGCCCGTCCTGACGAGCCAAGCAGCCTCGTTTATCGCTGGCGCGAAGATCGGTATCGGGTTGACCTTCTCGCCAGCCTCCTTGGGTATCTTGGCCCTCTCGTACTTCTCGCCCTTGTACTGGTAGAAGCCCCTGCCAGCCTTTATCCCATACCAGCCCTTCTCGTAGAGCTCCTCGAACATCCTGCAGACCCTTATCTTAAAGCCCCTAGCCTGCATCGCCTTCATCACGAGGTAGAAGACATCAACGCCGCTGAAGTCCGCCAGCTCCATCATCCCCATGGGCGTCCCGACCTTATATTTGATCGCCGAGTCAACCTCAACCACAGTTGCCTCCCCCCTCTCGACGGTCAGGCAGGCCTCATTCATAAGCCTGGCCAGTATCCTGTTGACTATGAAGCCGGGAACGTCCTTGTTCACTAAGACGACCTCCTTCCCGAAGCGCCTCGCCAGCTCGGCCGTGAGCCTAACGGTCTCATCGCTCGTCTTCTCACCCCGGATTATCTCGACGAGCCTCATTATCTGTGGTGGGTTGAAGAAGTGCATGCCAACAACCTTCTCCGGCCTCCCGGTGGCCGAGGCTATCTCCGTTATGGGAAGGCTGCTTGTGTTGGTTGCCAGGATGGCGTGCCTGGGGGCATACTGGTCTACCTCCGAGAAGACCTGCTTCTTAAGCTCTATCTTCTCGGGTATAGCCTCGATGACGAAGTCCGCCTTTTCAACCGCCTCCTTGAGATCGATTGTAGGCGTTATCCTCTCGAGAACCCTATCGGCCTCCTCCTTCGATATCCTCCCCTTGCTAACAAGCTTGCCCAGACTCCACCTTATCCTGTCCATACCGCGGTCAAGGAACTCCTGGGCAATATCCCTCATGTAAACCTTGTAACCAGCCATCGCGGCGAGCTGGGCTATCCCATGGCCCATGGTGCCAGCTCCAAGAACCGCGATAACCTTAACATCCTCAATCTTCATAACCCATCGAGGTATATATTTTGGCCCAAGGAATATATATGTAGCCTCAGGCAGGCCCGCGAAAGCAACCCGAATTTGGGAAGCTACAAGCCGTCGGACTCTCTAGTTTATATCTGGGAGGCAGGGATTAATATGCTGTGGTTTATTATGTGGAAACCCCTAAATCTCACCCCGGCCGAGCCTTACAGAATAAAGGTTGTTGAGCCTGTGAGGCTTCTCCCCCGCGACGAAAGGCTTAGAAGGATCCGGGAGGCACACTACAATGTCTTCTACCTCAGGAGCAGGGATATCTACATAGATCTCTTGACCGATAGTGGAACCTCCGCGATGAGCGCCTCACAGATGGCAGCCCTGATGATGGGGGACGAGTCTTACGCTGGGGCTGAGAGCTTCTATCACCTGCTGGAGAGTGTGAGGGAGGTTATGGGCTTTCCCTACGTCCTGCCCACCCATCAGGGGAGGGGGGCTGAGAACGTAGCCTTCAGAACGCTCTTGAAAAAGGGTGATATAGTGCCGGGGAATGGCCACTTCGACACTACAAGGGCTCATATAGTGGATAAGGGCGGCGTGCCACTGGATCTCCCCATACCTGAGGCACTCGATCCCGAGGTCATGCATCCCTTCAAGGGCAACATAGACCTAAAAGGGCTCGAGAACCTGCTTTCCTCCAGGGAGGGCGACCGAGTGCCCCTCGTCCTAATGACCATCACGAACAACACGTACGGGGGGCACCCCGTCTCCATGGATAACATCAGGCGGGCAAGCGAGATAGCAAGGGAGTACGGGAAGCTCTTCTTGATGGATGTGGCAAGGTTTGCCGAGAATGCATGGCTGATAAAGGAGAGAGACCCTGCCTACAGGGATGTGTCAATAAGGGAGATAGTTAGAGAGATGATGAGCTACGCGGACGCCGTCCTCTTCAGCGCCAAGAAGGATGCCCTCGTAAACATAGGTGGGTTTATAGCTCTCAGGGATAAGGAGCTCTATGAGCGCATGGCAAGGTTCCTAATACTACACGAGGGCTTCCCGACCTACGGCGGCCTGGCCGGGAGGGATCTCGAAGCCATGGCGGTCGGTCTAAGAGAGGTTTTAGACGAGACTTACCTGTCGTGGAGGATTGGGCAGGTAAGGTACCTATGGAGCCGGCTGGTCGAAAATGGGATACCCGTTGTAAAGCCATACGGCGGACACGCTGTGTACATAGATGCCTTAAAATTCCTGCCACACATCCCCCAAAGCATGTTTCCGGCAGATACTCTGGCCGCAGAGCTCTATGTAGAGGCTGGTGTGAGGGGGGTTGGGCTTGGCTCCCTTGCATTCGCCGAGGTTGATAGGGAGACGGGGAAGGTCAGATACCCCAAGACTGAGTATATGAGGCTGGCCATCCCAAGGAGGGTCTACACGAATCTGCACATGGACTGGGTGGCTGAGGGGCTGAGACGCCTAATGGAGAGGAGGGATGAGGTGAGGGGGCTGAGGCTGGTATATCCATCGATGGACACGCCACTAAGGCACTTCATAGCAAGGCTCAAGCCTGTTGAGGGCTAAGATGGCTCTCCTCTGATGTAAAGGCTTCCAAGGCCAGCTCTCCTGATGACTTCAATCAGGCTAACTGTGATTACTGCTGTGATGAGCTCCGTCGTGGGACCCACACCTATCAGCCAACCGCCCCCAGCTGGAAGGAAAAGTCCCAGAAGCCCCACAACTAAGGCATTTAGGGGCGGGTAGCCAGCCAACATGTAGCCCGCCATGGATGTCGAAACGTCGTAAAGGAATGTGAGGAGGTATAGCGTCACTATCAGTAGGCCCCTTCCACCCCCAAACCTCCTCAACAGATAGCCGCCCATAGAGGTAAGGCCACATGCAACAGACGTTATAATCGTCCAGGGGCCGGGAAATATCAGGAGGTCTGAGAGGAGCTGGGAGAGAAGGCCGACCATGAGGCCAGCAATGGGGCCAGCCATAAAGGACGCTGAATACCCAAAGGCCAAAGAGACATTTATGAACTGGATGGGGCCTAACCCCCAGTTCTTCCCAACCCTCAGAGCTACAGCTGTGGCGGTCATCAAGGCGATAAACGAGGTTCTAAGGGCGTTCCCCCTCAACCCTAACCACCGGGAGGGGGAGGCGGCCAGCTCGAGGTGTCGCTGTAGGTCCAGGCGTAAACGCCGCCATCCGAAACCCTATACTTATCTGCAGCCACGGGTCCCAAGACCCACTCACCTCTACTGGAGTCCCAAACCCAGTATATCCAGTAAAGGTTCCTGCCAGGATCATTAGCAACGCCACCTATGCTGGTAATAAAAGCCCCATAATCCCCAACCATGTACTCAACCCTCTCAACCATCATTGTCGCATTGAGAAGAGAAGACCCTATAGGCACCAAGGTATCATTAAACCACACCCTAGACCCATTGCCATAATCAATAAGTATGCTGACATGTAAGGCTATCTCCTCACACCTCTCAGCTAAAGCCCTATAGCTGCTGGCAACCTCCACCTGAGCAACGTACTCCACATAGAAGTAAGCGGCAAGGCTCGACGCCAGGATCGCCCAGACCAGCAAGCCCACCAAAATAATGCCTCCGGTCTTCATCTTGGATGGATAATCCATACAGTCATATATAAACGTAATCCTCAGTACACGAAATGTGGGTGGCGACGTTAAACGTATATAGGATGTACTCGGGTTGGATTTTGGGATGTGGCTAAGGCTGGCTTACTGGCTAATTGTCTGGCTTGCCGTAATATTTTCCTCCCTTTTAGATAAATACTGGATTTTTACTGTTCCTTTTGAATGGAGGCTCGCTCTTCGCACCCTCGGCGTCATCGTGGTGGGGTACTCGGTTCTGCTTAGCAGTTTAGCTGGCCGCACCCTTAAGAGATATGGGCATCTGGAGCCTGAGGGTGGGTTTAAAGCTCCCGACAGGTTGGTAACCGTTGGGATATATTCTTGCATGAGACATCCCAACCACTTTGGGTTAGCATTACTTCCAATAGGTCTGGCATTGCTGTTAGCATCCCCTACAGCCCTAATCTTCTCGGGCTGGGGAGTTGCAGCTGCCATGTTCTTCCTGGTCTGGTTCGAGGAGCCCGAAAACCTCTCAAAGTTCGGGCTGGAATATGTGGAGTACATGAAAAGAGTGCCACCCTTTAGACTAAGCATAAAATGCCTAGTTAAAGGCTTTAAAGCACTAAGAGAAAAACAGGAATGAGTAAACCCATTTTGCTCCCATCTTTAAGCTACACACATCATTAGATGCCCCACTGATTTCCGCTCTAGGATCCATCGTCCACGGCGCCAAGCTAATATGTTAGCGGAGCGCTAAGCTGCTGTTCAACACGGTTCCTAAGGAGAGGGGTTGAAGGCT
Source organism: Candidatus Geoarchaeota archaeon (assembly GCA_015520395.1). Lineage (GTDB taxonomy): Archaea > Thermoproteota > Thermoprotei > Gearchaeales > WAQG01 > WAQG01. The sequence continues at coordinate 1,445 of WAQG01000035.1, read as the reverse complement.
GCTGAGAGGCGAGCTGCTCTCTTATTTAGAAGTGAGTCAGAAAAGCTCCTTATGATGAGGAGGTTGAGATTGAGATATCTTGAGGGCCTTAGGGTTATTTCCTTAGAAACGTCTAGATGTCTGACCAGGCACAGCTTTATCTAAAAACCAAGGAAGGCTGCAGGCTCTCTGATCGCAATACATAAAGTGCTAAAGTTAATAACATATTGGACAGCCGGGTGTCCTGACTTATCCCATAACGTTTTATCCACTCGGAATGTTATTGTCTGGGGGCGTAGTATCTTCTTTCAAGGTACTCAGACCCTACCATCATCGACCTTGGCTTACATATTATCTCCCTAACCTCAAAGCCCTGGAACCTATTGAATACGTCGTCGCTGTAGGAGGGCTTGACAACTATCGCTGTGTCTAGGCCTAGCTCTGTGCCTCCCATCGCTATAACCTCTCTGTCCACGGGTATCGCGCCTGCATCCGCCGCTGAGAGCACCGCATAAAAGGCTACCTTCATACCGCTACTAAACAGAAGCAGCATCATGCTCATGAGTTTTCGAGGGGTTGCTATGCCTAAGTCCACCTCTAAGCTCGAATCTATGTCCATCCCTAGATCCGTTGTGATCACTATCCTTACGCCCCTTTCCTCCAACGCCTTCATGATCGCCGGATTACTTGCCAGGTAGGGTATTTTTAAATCGCCCCTCTCTCTGCTCTTCAACAGATAATCATAAAGCTCAGGAATCTCCACCCAGGTGTCGCCTCTGCCCACCTCGCTTAGAAGCCTTTCAACATTGATCCAGCCGCCAGCCCTAAACGTCACACAAACTACGCTCAGGTCAGCGCCTCTCCTCTCAACCTCCTCCACCAGCCTTAAACAGCTACGCCCAGTGAGCGAGGCGACAACGAGGTGTTTAATACCCAGCTCCAATGCCCTATCCACAGCCAACCTCACAGTTTCATCAGTGTTAGCAGGTCCAGGCCTGTCGAAATACACAATCCAACTTCTCCTCATAGGTAAAGCTATGTTTGCAGGTGTATATAGACCTTGTTGTGGGCTCGCAGTGCTTAGATGAACGATTCTCAGGGCCCTGCGGCACTGGGATTTCTATGAAGGCCTTAAGCACATGCCATATTATCTCCCTGGGAATCAATGCCCTGGTTCAATGTTTATTTGACCTTCGACCATTAACTCCTGTGATGAAGCTTCTGTTCGCGACATCGAGCGTTGGGCTGGGTCATGTGACCAGGGATTTCTATCTAGCCAGCCATATGGAGTGGGCTAGCATTGAGTGGCTGACTGCGGGGCCTGCCTTAAGATATTTAGAGGCCAGGGGCGCGAGGATCCTAGACATTTCATATAATCTTATGGATCTGAGCAGTGTCGTAGAGGAGCTGTTCATAGATGGTGTTCTTAAGCTCACTCTAAGGGGAATGATAAAGGCCTATAGGGT
>WAQG01000034.1 GCA_015520395.1 Candidatus Geoarchaeota archaeon | reverse complement strand
GGCAAGCTCCGTAGCTATATAAGCGAGATCGAGAAGGCCCGCAGGGAGGCCCTCAACGATATGCTCTCTAAGGCTGCCAGGATGGGGGCATACGCCGTCGTCGGTATTGACTGGGAGACGACCGAGATAATGGAGGGTGTCATAGTTATAACGGTAAATGGTACCGCTGTGGTCGTTGAGCCAGAGTAGTAATTCTTTTTTCCCTTAGAGTGTGGGCGACCTCATTTAAGGCTTTAAAGTGTAGAGGTGTATTTTTGGTTGGCTATGATGAAGGGTTCTTGTGGTGACCCGGCTGGGTGTGACCGGGGTTAAAAGCTCTGAGCCTGTTTACATGTAAACGTTTTTATACATGTTTTGCATATATTACATTGGTGATGTGTATGACGGGTGATGAGAGAACCATCACGATAAGGAACATCGACAAGGAAACATATGACAAGCTGATGGCGGTTGCCAGGGAGCTGGGGATGAAGTCGGGGGAGATAGTGAACCAAGCCCTACGGGCATTTCTGGCCACAGTCGAATACGGGATAACGGTGCCTATAGAAGCTACTAGGGAAGCTGGGAAGCGGTTCCTCTCAAAGCTGGCGGAGCTTAAGGAGGCTGTAATAATAAGTGATCTAGATAAGCTGGAGGTCTCTGCCAAGGATCTCTCGGAGGTGGAGGGAAAGGTCGTCTTCAGGAACATAAAGGAGCTGCGGCTGGGCGATGACGTGACTCCTGAGCTCTTCAGATCTAAGGTAATGGGGATAGCTCTTGTCGACAGGCTGGTGGTGCCGAAGGGTCTTCCAAAGCTGCTGGTGTTGCAGAGAGCGAAATTCGTGAGGGAGGTCGTCAAGGAGGAGTAGGGCTTTTTAATCCACCTACTTACCTTTATTACATTTTTATTCTGGTTACCTATACTGGTGAGCGCCTTGGTTCTGGTCCTAAGCGAGGGCGACCTTAGAAGAATAGCTTTGATGGATGAGGTCGTAGATTCGATCGAGAGGGCCTTTCTTGCTCTGAGTAAGGGTAGGTGTAAGGTGCCCCTGAGAAGTATAGTTGAGGTCGGCGGTGACAATTATGTTCTCTACATGCCAGCCTACGTCGAGCCCCTAGAAGCCCTGAGCGTGAAGGTTGTGTCTGTCTTTCCGGGCAACGTCGAGCGGGGTCTTCCTGTGATAAATGCAATCGTTGTTCTTACAGACCCGGGCACAGGGGTTCCCTTAGCCATTATGGAGGGCGGCTACCTTACGGCCCTTAGGACTGGTGCCACCAGCGGCGTCGCCCTAAAATACCTCGCTAGGGAGGACTCCAGGGTGCTGGGTGTGATAGGTACTGGGAGGCAAGCCTACTTCCAGGTTTGGGCCGCGATGACCGTTAGGAACATTGAGCTTGTTAAGGCCTATGACTTGAGACGTGAGGCGGCTGAGAGGTTTAAGAAGGAGGTTGAGGGCTGGTTAGGGCTTCCCGTGGAGCTTGTTGGAGGGGCGAGGGAGGCCGTTAAGGGTTCTGATATCGTTGTGCTTGCGACAACCTCGAAGAGCCCTGTGATAAGTGGGGGTTGGCTGGAGCCCGGCATCACGGTTGTCTCGATAGGGTGGATGGGGAGGGATGCCAGGGAGCTTGACACGGAGACCGTCCTGGTCTCAAAGCTGGTCGTTGACATGAGGGAGGCGGTCTTGGCGGAGTCGGGCGACATACTGATACCGTTGAGGGAGGGAGTGATAACCGAGGATCACATATATGCGGAGCTTTCAGAGATAGTCTCTGGGAGGAAGCCTGGAAGGGTTAGTTCAGATGAAAAGATACTTTTTAAGAGCGTTGGACTTGCCATAGAGGATGCGGCTGCGGCAAAACTGCTTTACGAAAAGGCAATCAAGGCTGGCGTTGGAAGAGAGATAACTCTAGCATGACACTCAGGCACCGTGTTTATCCAGCGATAAATGTGTGAGGGCGTCATCCTAGGCAACCTTACTCCTGGGATGTCCCTAGCAAAAATATTAATCGCTTTGTGGCAAAATAGCTATTGAAGCGTCATGAGGGCAGGGCTATTAGTCATAGTGCTGACTATAGTTCTTCTTACCGCTTTTATCCTAACGCCAATTGTAAGTTTTGCGAAACAGTACTTAACCCTTGAGAAAACATGGGGTGGAAGCGGCTATGATGAGGTTAGGTGCCTTGTGCTTAGGCCTTCAAGCAAAGTAGTATATGTTGCGGGCTACTCAGGCAGTTTTGGCGACGGTGATTACGATGGATTTATAGCAAAGTTCGATTTTAATGGTACCCTTATCTGGGACGTTACATGGGGTGGAGATGGGCAGGACTACATCTACGGAATTGTGGTTGATGGGGCAGAGAACATATATGTGGTGGGATCGACGAACAGCTTCGGCGACAACTACGGCGCATTCATTGCAAAGTTTCGGGATGACGGCACACTCGTCTGGGATAGGCTGTGGGGCGGCAGTATGGATGAGGCAGCCTACGAAGTGAGAGTAGATGCGTCTAACTACATCTATGTTGTAGGAACGACCAGGAGCTTCGGAGGCGATAAAGATGTTTTTCTTCTGAAATTTGATGCGGGCGGAGATCTTAAATGGGATATCATATGGGGAGGGGCAGGCGACGACGATGGATTCACGCTGAGAACCTCAGGGACGAAAATATACGTTGCTGGGGCGACAAGTAGCTTTGGTTCGAGTACAGATGCCTTTGTTGCAAGATTTACTGAGGATGGTGAGCTTGTTTGGGACAGGATCTGGAATGGCAGTAGGTATGAAAGGGCTAGTGACATGATGGTTGACTCGAATGGTAACATCATACTGGTCGGCTATACAGATAGCTTTGGCTTCGGCAGCTATGACGTTTTTGTGGTTAAGTTTGATCAAAACGGCAACTTGTTGTGGGATCGCGTATGGGGAGGCAAGGGCGTTGAATATGCCATGGCCGGCGTCGCTGACCCCTCAGGAAACATATATGTTGCGGGCCATTCGAACAGCTTTTCAACAGACTACAAAGCCTTCATAGTCAAGCTGGACGAATCCGGAGATTTCCAGTGGGATAAGCTCTGGGGTGGAGGGGGGGACGATAAGGCCTTCGACATTAGGGTGTATGGTGAGGATATTTATATAGGTGGTGCGACCTTCAGCTCCTCAAGGGGCCTGCAAAACCCCGTGGCAAGCATTGGTGATCCTGACGCGTTTACCAGCGATCCAGATGCCCAGGTTTTCGCCGCAGGCGTCACACCAACGGATCCTGTTGCCCAGGTTTCTGATCCAGTAGCCGTTCTCGATGACCCAGATGTGCCAGGAGGTGATGGTTTCTTCATCAGGGTGAGTGATACTGGCGAGACCGAGACAACTACATATGTGGAAACCACTACTGAGACCGTAACCGAAACTGTGACTGAAAACATTACCCAAACAATAACCATAAACCGCACCGTTACAGAAACAACAAACGTCACGAGCTATGTTAGCATCACTAGGACTTATACAAGGACTATGAACGTCACAGTAACCTCTACCTTGACTAGCACGATCTATCTTAATCGAACAGAGACAGTAACGACAACGATCCCGACAACAACAACCGTAAGGGTGGGGCCGCCACCAGAGCTTGATTATGCCTTGATAATGATAATCGTGATCCTTCTCATAGGGATAGTCTATTTAATTAGAGAACGGTATTTTGCAGGCTGAAGAAAGCCAATTCAGTTCTAAGCAGGTTACTCTTTAATATTCGCTGAACGTCCTATACCACGATCGCCAGCCACCAGTGGTAAATACATAATACGCCGCCGACGATCTATAGTAGCCGGTGGACCCGCATAATTATTTGTCGTACAATGTCGAACATCCAGCCTCGCCAATGGCCATCACGTCCGACACCATAGCTTCTAGAGGTTTCCGATGCTGTCGAGTTAGGGATTAACTTAGGCTTTTCCATAATGTAGACAAGTTTTCTGGAGGTGTGATTTGGCTTATTGTTTTTATGGATGACGGATGTTTTAGGGGTTACATTTATAATCCTCGATAACGCAGGTTTTGTCATGAGGGGCCTGGCTGCGTCTGGCGTTGCTGGTGGGCTGCTTAAGGTTGTCTCATTTCTAATATTCCTCCTTATTGTGATACAGCCGCTTGAGGTGTTTCTCTGGACGGTGATGGTGCCTGCAGCAAGGGATGGGGAACTGACAGGCAGTGAGGTTAACGAGGTTGTAGCATGGTTGATGGAGAGGTTTGGAGTTACCCTTGGAGCCAGCTTCAGCGAGCTTCTCGGCTCCTCCCTGGTTATATGGGTGATCCTGGCTTCCCTGCTATGGCTTATCGGTAACTCGGTCCTGGTGACTAGCCTGCGTAGATACTTTGTAAGGGCGGGTTTCAGGGTAGCAAAAGCTGGTGGGGTGGTGGACGGCGTCCTGACCGCCCTGTTGGTCATAGTGATAGTCCTCTTCTTCATAGACCTCTCAAACATACTGGTCAGCAGCGAGCCTACAATTGAAACTGCGGCGGGAGCCATAAGCCTGCTTAACACCATGCTCTGGAGACTAATACTCATAGCCGGGATAGGCTGGATACTCGAAGCAGCCTTCCTCATCTATACTCTAAAGTATATCAGGCACAGAGATGCGAACCCCTACATCGTCCCCTCCTCGATAGGCGCTCTGGCTGCAGGTGGCCTCGTAAGGATAGCGGAGTTTGGTTACTCGTTCAGCTACATCCTGGGAGGCTTAAGCATGAGTGGTAGCGGAATATATGAGGTAAGCCTGACGCTTGCCCAGAGCCTCTCGCTCTTCAAGATCCTAGCATACATCTCGATTATAGTGGCGATAGTGCTGGGGATCGCTATCGCGGCCTTCGCTGTAAGCGTTAAGGATCACGAGACTTCTGAAGAACATTAGGTGGGCAGACACATTCAAAACATTTTTAAGTGAGTTAATCTTCTTCCTCGTCTTTTTTTCTTCTGGTTACGAAGTAGGGTTGATTTGAGGATTCTGTGTAGGTGCCTAGAACCTCGTCTTGCCAGGGTATCTCCTGCTCATACTGCTCTAAGGCCCATTGGTCGCTTATACCCACATCTAGCCTGCCGACCTGGTTTCCCTCAGTGTCGTAGACATAACCCTCATAGACCCTGCCAACCACATTGCCCTCCTCATCGTAAAGCGTTCCATCAGGCCCAATCTCATGGGCTACGACCTCCTCATCATAGTCGAGGCTCCTTACCCTGCCCTCATAGTCTATAAAGAATGTACCTCCTCCGCCAGCCCAATCAAACCTTCTGACATCCCTTCTGGAGGCTAGCGTGCCGCCCCCAGCTCTAGATGTCGGTAAGCCGCCAGCCCCGCCTCTACCACCCCTCCAGGGGGCTCCGAGAATATCTGAAATGCGCTGGGTTTCCCTTACGCTTCTATGAAGGTTTGAGTAGAATGTCTCCATGGTGGTCCTCCTGACCTCGCTCATAGCCTCCCTGAACTGGGCCATTATCCGTCTCCTATGGGCCATTTCCCTCCTAGCCTCCTCCAGCTGCGTTGACGTCATCCTGCCTCTCTGCTCAGCAAGGCTTACCAGTGCGCTACTCCTCTCGTTCAGAATGGCGGATGCCCAGCTGGGCTCAAACTCGACGCTAGCGGTTATCCCCAGGAGGAGCCTGAGCATCAGTTCCTCCTTCTCGGGAGGGCCTGTAATCATGTAGACCGCGCCCTCCCAAACTATGAGGCCTGGCGATGAGACTCCATACGTCGTAGACCATGCATAGCCTGCAAGAGGGGATCCCAGGAGCCTGAGGATCACTGACCCATATACATACCTGTTATAGGGGGGTGCGTGAAACATTCTGTAGAAGCCTGTGGCGAGGGATAGGGTTGGCGGCGGCCCTATCTCGAAGACTGGCTCAGCCCCGTACCCCATCTTCTCAACATACTGCCTCCCATAGCTAACCGGATCCATATAGGGGGTCCTCACAAAGCCCTGGGCGAGGAACGCCTGCACCCTGTAGGGATCCTGTCCATCTACATATCTGAATGGCGGCGAGCCAGACAGGCTCATTGCAGCATCAATGTTAATGCTGTTGAAGGTGATGGCGCCACTTGGAAATGCCTGGCCAAGGCTCTCCCACCCCCTTGGAAACGCCATACGGCAGGCTTCGATCCCCTTAACAACATCGGTTAATGAGGTCTCCTCAAGCTCGATGGGCTTCTCAACCCAAACACTCCTGGCGACCTCATCCATTGAGCCCAGGTCGACGCTCGCCCCCTCAGGGGCTATCCATCCCGAAACAAGCCGCCTACCTCCAATATCTCTCACATACGCCCTCCCATAAAGGGCAGTGTTCATCCCCAGCTGCTGGTCAAGCCCCGTGCCAAACATCTCAACCATGCTTCTAAACTCGACAACCAGCGTTTTGCCTATTTCGCCAATCCTATGATCAAGAAGCCTCCAGCTGAAGGCCTCATGGATGTACTCGAGGAAACTTTTCACCGCGTCGCCAAGCTCCAGGCTGGAGAGCATCGCGGCCACGGAGGTTCTGTCGAGGATTGGGTGCGATATCTTTGTTATTGTTGGGAGTGATTGAGGCGTCCAGCCGGGAAGCATCTTAATCCTGATCCCACTCCTCAGATCATAAAACCACACAGCAGCCCCCACCAACCCCAGCTAGGCTGTCCATGTGAAATATACTTGAGCTTTGCTGAAAATCTCAAACCCACGAGAAAGGTTTTTAAACGTTTACTTTTTGCTTGACGTGTGAGCAGGGTCTGTGTGGTCTTCCCGGCCAGGAACTGCGAGTCCACAATAGGACACGCAATTGATGTGGCGTTCCAGAGCCGGTATAGGCCAGCGGTCATAGTTATTGATGGCTTCTCATCCGACCACACAAAGGAAGTTGCGAAGAGGCACGGCGCCATGGTCTTCCTGCAGAGCGAGAGGGTTTATCCGGGTAAGGGCGTAGCGATGAGGGATGGGATCCTGAGGGCATTGGAAGTGGGGGACTTCGACGTCCTCGTCTTCCTCGACGCAGACATAAAGAACCTCACCCCCAAGTGGGTGGACAGGCTTGTGGATAGGATCGAGAAAAATGGCGTTGACATGGCCAGGGGCTACTACCAGAGAAGGGCTAGGGACGCGCCAGTCACGAAGCTGGTCGCCCGCCCACTCATCTCAGTCTTCTTCCCGGAGCTCAGACACATCAGACAGCCCCTCTCCGGCGAGGTCGCAGCTCGCATGGAGGTCTGGAGAACCCTGGCATCTGAGAGCGATGTTCCCAAGGGCTGGGGCATCGACATCTGGTTCCTCATAGAGGCGGCCATGAAGGGGTACAGGATAACCGAGGTCTTCCTAGGCTTCAAAGACCACACGTCCTACGACCACTATAGTGAGGATGTCGAGCCGTTAAGGGACATGGCCCTACAGATAGAGCTGACAATAATCAGGGAGGCGATAAAGTATGGTCGGCTGAGCAGGCTTAGACAGTTTATAAACTAGGCTGGAACGGCTCCTTAAGACGCTGTTAAACCAGGATTTTTGCTAATAAGGCAGACTTTCTACCATTTACTTAGCGAAAGCCTTGTATAATTCTCTAAGCTCATTTGAATAATGTGCCTTAACAGTTGATTAGTGGAGATTAGAACCTAAAGATACCTAGGTATGATGATAAGAATATTTAAAATAAGGAAAATATAAATCACATTCTGAGCTAACTTTATTAACTTAGATTTAGTGTTGATTAGAGGGGGCTTTAAATGTTACAGATGAGTAAAAGTTCCGCGAGCACTGGGGAATCCCCGGAGTACGTTAGAATAAGCCTAGCAGCCGCATTGACATTGGGATTTTATAATGGTAGCTTCTTCAGGGGAGCGAGGCTATACTGCCTGAATCTGTTGTTAACCTATAATGATGGCTGTATAGGTAAATGTGCTTATTGTGGACTTGCAGGATCGAGAAGAATCCCTAAGCCATGGACCGAGCACAGCTTTATTCGCGTAGATTGGCCAGTAGTGCCTTTAAGGGAAGTTCTCCGCAGGATGCAGAGTGAAAGGTGCTCACATGTAGAGAGAGTCTGCATTTCGATGGTTACTCATAAGAGGGCTAGGGAGGATACGTTAATTATTATAAGGGCGCTGAGGGAATGTATTGACGAGATATCTGCGCTCATTGCTCCAACTGTTGTGAATAGGGACTGGTTGTATAAAGCTAAGGATGCGGGAGCAGACAAAGTTGGTATCGCCGTGGATGCAGCAACGCCAGAGCTTTTTGATAAGCTTAGAGGGAGGGGGGTCAGAGGGCCGCATAGATGGGAAAGGTATTGGGAGGTTATTCGATGGTCTGTGGAGGTGTTTGGCAGATATAATGTAGGTGTGCATCTTATCGTGGGATTAGGGGAAACTGAGAAGGAGATGGTTCACACAATACAGAGAGCTTATGATATGGGAGCGTTAACGCACCTATTCTCATTCTTCCCAGAGGAGGGCTCATTACTAGAATCTAGACCTCAGCCCCCGATAGGAAAATATAGAAGGATACAGCTTGCAAGGTACCTCATAAATAAGGGCCTATCTAGGTACGAGAGGATGAGGTTCGACGATATGGGAAGGATAATAGATTTCGGAGTAAGTAGGGAGATTTACGATAGGGTCGTGGAAACCGGGCTGCCGTTTATGACTTCTGGATGTTCAAGTAAGAATAGGGAGAATGCGTGTAATAGGCCGTTCTCAGACTTCACACCGTTTCAGGCATATATCGGTGAGATGAGGAATTATCCGTTTAGGCCTGGCGACAAGGACATAGAGATAATAAGGAGGCAACTCGCCGATTACTCGAATACTCCGGTCAAGATATGGATTAATGACTACCTAGAGGCTTGAAGCTACCATGGAAGATTGTGACGCTATACTGAACAGATGCTTCAATGAGAAAAGGCTTAATCCATTATTAGAAGAGGCATACAAAATACGAATAAGCAACTTTTCAAATGTAATTTATTTCTACACCCCTGGTATGGTGCATTTTGACACTCCCTTCCATAAGGCTATAAACCCATACAGATTTCCAGCCATTTCAGTTACTGGGAGAATGTGTTATTTGAACTGCGAACATTGCAGAGGAAAACTCCTAGAAACCATGATTCCAGCCTCACATCCCGAAGAGCTTTTTAATATATGTAAAAAGGTAAAAAGATATGGCGGTTATGGCTGCCTGATCAGTGGTGGAAGCCTAAGGGATGGACGTGTCCCGCTGAAGAGATACATCCCTACTATAAAG
>WAQG01000033.1 GCA_015520395.1 Candidatus Geoarchaeota archaeon | reverse complement strand
TTTTATAGTAGTCCTCCCCGGCCGCTATGGCGAGGCCTGTGGTGCCGTGGTAGCCTCCCCGCGCGTAGATTATCTCCTTCCTCCCCGTGTATCCCCTGGCAAGCTTTATGGCGAAGTCAACTGCCTCGCCTCCGCCCACGCTGTAGGTGACGTAGTTCAGGTCGCCGGGCATGAGCCTAGCCAGCTCCTCGGCCAGCATGGCGCGCTGCTCGCTCACCAGGTGGTGGTTGCCTATGTCGAGCTCCTCAAGGGCCTCCCTGAGGGCCTCCACTATTTCTGGGTTCCTGTGGCCCAGGTTGTAGACGCCTCCGTTGCAGTGGGCGTCCAGCATTTTTCTACCGTCGAGGGTCCAGATCCAGACCCCCTCCCTCCTCCCCATAACCACGTCGAACCCTATGCTCTTATAGAACTCCACCCTTCCCGAGGAAACGTGTTTAGCGTATAGCTCAAAGGCCTTCTCCTTGCCTAGAACGTTGATATGTTTGGCCAAAACAATACACCAGATAATATAACCATAGTATTGGAATTAAGGTTTGCTAATGTTCCCACTGCGTGCGGAAGGGTTTTATAGTCCTCTGCGTTAACAATGTTAACGGAAAAATCGTTGGTGGCGGGAATGAAGATTCATCGTCGTGTTTGTTGAGAAAAACAACACACCGCCCCATCCAGGTTCTAGGGGGATTTCAGGCAACAAATCTACTCAAGGTTCTAGGGGTGGTTCGATGGGTAGGTTAAAACCTGGAAGAAACATACTCGACACTATAGGGTGGACCCCCATAGTCAGGCTTGAGAAGCTAGCCGGTTTTTTCAACCTAAGAAACGAGCTCTACGCCAAGCTGGAGCTCATGAACCCGGGTGGTAGTGTTAAGGATAGGATAGCGCTGTACATGGTGGAAGCGGCTGAGCGGGAGGGCGTTATAAGGAGGGGGGCCGTCCTGGTGGAGCCCACCTCGGGGAACACGGGGATAGGCTTGGCCCTGGTGGGCAATGTGAAGGGCTATAGGGTTGTCCTGGTGATGCCGAGGAAGATGAGCGTGGAGAAGGAGCTCCTGCTCAAAGCCATGGGAGCCATGGTTGTCAGGACGCCCACGGAGGCGCCGCCCAGCTCTCCTCTATCCTACTATAGGGTTTCGGAGGCCCTCAGGAACCTTGTCTGGAGCAGGGGTGGCCCCGTCTCTGCGGAGGAGCTGCGGGAGATAGTGGGCCGGGTGCAGAGGATGGTTGATGAGGGGGATGAGGAAGGCCTCAGAAGGCTGGCCGAGATGGGTGTGGAGCCGACACCCTACGCCTACATACCTAACCAGTACTTCAACAAGTACAACCCGCTGGCCCACTACGAGACTACTGCTAGGGAGATCTGGGAGCAGATGGAGGGCATGATAGACTACCTTTTCGCAGGTATAGGGACGGGAGGCACCATCACGGGGATAACGAGGTTCCTTAAGGAGAGGGGGGATGCACGGATCGTTGGGGTGGACCCTGTGGGGAGCATATACCACCTAGTGAAGTCGGGCGTGCCTGTGGAGGAGGCGAAGAGGAGGGCACACCCCTACATGGTGGAGGGTATAGGGGAGGACCTGCTGCCCGAAACAGTGGATCTTAGCCTGATAGACGAGATCGTCGTGGTGGACGACCAAAGGGCGTTCTCCATGGCCAGGCTTCTCGCAAAGCTGGAGGGGATCCTTGCAGGAGGTTCTTCGGGCGCAGCCCTCTACGGTGCGATAAGCTATTTGAAGGAGAGGGGCGTGGAGGGCGCCAGGGTCCTGGTCATACTGCCCGACACGGGGAGGAACTATCTCACCAAGATATTCGACGATGGGTGGATGGAGGAGAACGGCTTCGAGACGGACGACGAAAAAGTCCTGGAGGTGCTGAGAGGGTGAAGGGCTTCTCCACCAAGGCTATCCACGTGGGCGAGGATCCCTGGGACACGCTTCACGGCGACGTGGTGGCACCCATACACCTCTCCACAACCTTCGCCAAAAGGAGGATAGGCGAGGTTGAGGAGGGCTACGTCTACTCGAGGACAGGTAACCCAACCAGGGATGCTCTGGAGAAGAAGCTGGCAGCACTGGAGAACGCCAGGTACGCGTTGGCCTTCTCCTCAGGCCTCGCCGCGGAGACCACGATCCTACTATCCCTTCTCAGGGAGGGCGACCACGTGGTGGCGTTCGACGA
>WAQG01000032.1 GCA_015520395.1 Candidatus Geoarchaeota archaeon | reverse complement strand
GTGGTTGAGGTTGGTGGCCGTGAGGTTAGGTATGGGAAGGCGATAATAGCTGTGGGCGCTAAGGCGTGGAGGCCCCCCATCCCGGGGTTAGGGGAGGTTGGTGAGAGGCTTATAGATAATGAGAGGCTGTTCACCGAGGCTCTGGATCCAAGTAGCATTGTAGTGATAGGTGGCAGGGCGCAGGGAGTTGAGGTGGCGCAGATCATGGCTAGGAGTGGTGTGGAGACTTATCTGCTGCAACGTAGCCCAAGGCTACTACCCAAAGACGAGCCTGAGGTCAGCGCAGTGATCAGGGAGATACTTGAGGAGGATGGGGTCAGGGTTTATACTGGTGTTAAGATTAGGGGCGTTGAGCTGGTGGATGGATCAATAAGGGTGAGGTTCTCCACCGGGAATGGGGGCGGGGAGATTAAGGCTGACTACGTATACCTTGCGACGGGCAGAAGGCCCGTGCTCGGTGGCCTGGGGCTGGATAAGGTGGGCGTCAGGGTTTCTGGCAGAGGCTACATAGTCGTTGATGAGTATTTGAGGGCGGCTGAGGACGTGTATGCTGCGGGGGACTGCATAGGGGAGCCTATGTTGGAGCCGGTGGCGGCTAAGGAGGGTTACGTGGCGGCTATGAATGCCCTGGGAGCAAACATGAAGATGGACTATTCCGTGGTGCCGAGGGCCGTCTTCACGGACCCCGAGTTCGCCAGGGTGGGTTTGACGGAGGAGGAGCTCGTAAGGGAGCTTGGGGTCTGCGCCTGTAGGACTGTGGATCTAAGGAACGTGCCTAAGTGGAGAATACTCGGCTATGATAGGGGCTTCGTTAAGATGATCATAAACCCCCATAATAGGAGGGTGGTCGGCGTCCACATGGTGGCGCCAGGGGCCGCAGAGATGATACACGAGGCGGCCATTGCCATTAAGGCTGGCATGACCATAGACGACATAATAGACCTGGTTCACGTGTTTCCCACAGTCTCGGAGGGAATCAAGTACGCGGCACTAGCCTTTTATAGAGACATAAGGAGGATGCCGTGCTGCTTAATCTAGACGCAAACCGCTATGGCAGCACGCATCTCCAGGATTCAGTTGATTATAAGGTATATTTTGGGCCTAAATCCAAATGTTTATATTGATGTAGGGCGCTTATCATTAGTAAGATGGGTTTTAAGCCTTTAAAAATAATAATATACGGCATATTTCCCACGGTGTACTCTACGTGTGCTCCCTGCTGTAGTTATGACTATTTCTCAACATGTAAGCCCGGCTATAGTGATGAGCAAATAAGTGAGTATCCTGATTGGGTTTTAGAGCAACAGGACTTCATGGTAAAGCTCCTGGGCGAGCTCTCGAGGTTCGGGCGGTGGGTCAGGGTGGAGGTTGTGAGCGGCGACTCGATTAGGGGGGTCTACGTGGCCCTTAGGTACAAGGTTGGGAAGGGGCCCGCCGTCATAGTGGGCAATAGGGTTTTCAAGGGCGAGGAGCTCTCGATCGAAAACATAGTGAACTATGTTGGCCTCCTCATCAAAGGTGGGGAGAAGCCAAAAATCTCCACAACCGCCCAATGAAACATGGACATAAGGCTTAGAGGTGTTGAGCGGTTCTATGGGTGGTTAGCGCCTGCCTGAGGCATCGATTATTTTATGAGGTGTATCTGGGTTGGATGTCGGCTCTGTGGATCTAAGCTTTGATGTGACCTCCCCGGACGGCTCGATAGTTTTCGAGGATGTGGCCACGATCACCGTGCCTGAGGATTACCCATATATACGGCTTGAGCCCACCTTGCTCAGGTTGGATGAGGGGCTGGCCCTAACCCTCAATGGACGGGCCATCATGAAATCCCCTGAGTCGGGGAGAAGCTATACGGTCAACATGCCCTGCATGATAGCCGTAGAGGAACAATGCTATAGGATTCAGTCAATACTACCCGGCTATGATGCCCCCCTAAAGGTTAAGCCGGGAGTATACACACTAAACATAGCGTTAAGCTGGAGAGCCAAGGGCAGAGGAACCCTAAAACTGCGAATAATCATTAGGCAGGACCTAAAGTGTTAACAAGTTAGAGTAAACCATAAGGGGCAGAAACGTCAGGTTGTGGCTTTCTGTATCAATTTGTGTCTTCTTGCTGCCCGTAGGGTTTATGTATGGTTGACTTATTGGCAACGTGTCTTTGTGTTTAAGGCTTATTCAGCCCTCCTCCACAGTTTTAGTGGTTCGTAGGCCTGCCCTCACCATACCTATTGCTATAGCCAGCCTCGAGGTTCATTGGGAGCAGAATGAACTCTGAGAAGCCTGCGAGGGTGGTGATTACTGAGAGGGCGAGGATGACTGAGCACTCCCGGCTTGGATTAACTCCATGGGCAGTTGCGCTGAGAAGTAGCGACTCGATGCTCGACATGAGCACGATTGCCAGGAAGAGAAAGGCCTTGTATACGAGTCCGGAGTTGTGTGTTATGTGCCAGTATATGGTGGCATGCTGAAACAGGGAATCCCTGTACTGCTCCCTGTCAAGCCTATACCTCCAAGGGTTAAGCTCCATGTCGATGAGGAACCTGAAGACTATGAGCCCAAAGGCGACCAGCTCTAAAACCGCCACAGTGGGCACAAAGCCGTGTGGAAAGACCAGTAGTGAGGGGTCAAGGTATTCATCGAAGCCCCAGTAGGCTAGAAACTGGAGGAGATAGGCAGCCAGTATATACAGCTTAGGAACCTCATACTCCGACCTAAGCTTCCAATGAAACAACCCCAGCAACACCAAGAAGCCAAGCAACTCAACAAGCATGTGGAGAAGCGCCACAAGAAAAATAACTACCGGCAACGATATATCTCTAACGTATCTACCAACAATACTCTTAAACTAGGAGCTTAAAAGGTCGAAAGTCGGCCTACGCCACTTGTTAGGGGACGCTAAATTTGACGGCGTCAAACATAAGAACAAAATGCTTATATCCATTTATGCAGAAAACTTGGTATTAGAGATGGTTAGTTGGAAAATAGGTGTAAAGAGGCTGGGTGGGGCTATATTAATACTACTTATTCTCACGGTTCCGATGGTGTCCAAGCTAGCCGTGAAGGCCTCGGCAGATAACCCAAATACCATTGAGGCGCGCAGCCTTCCAACTCCGCCTGAGTCTAGGCTTATCTGTTTTAGGGCTGGCGAGGTGGGGCTTAGTGATACAGCCCCCATTGGGGATGATGGGGTGTATCTGGCGGCCTATGTGTATAATG
>WAQG01000031.1 GCA_015520395.1 Candidatus Geoarchaeota archaeon | reverse complement strand
GATAGAGCTCGACGGCTTTAGCCTGGAGGTCGAGGCGGGAAGCCTGTATAGGGGGGAGGTCGGCGGGGTGCGTGGCCCCAATGGGATAGGTAAGACAAGCTTTGTGAGGACCCTGGTGGGAGAGCTTGAGGCCAAGAGGGGGGCTGTCTACTCCAGGCTGGGTGAAGTAAAGCTAAGCTATAAGCCCCAAGACCTCGTGGCCCCCGAGGGAACCGTTGAATATATCTTAAGGAGCATAAATCCCGAGGCCTTCGAGCAGCAGTGGTATCAGGTTGAGGTCTTGAGGGCGCTTCAGATAGACCTCATACTCGACAAGGAGGCTAGGAACTTAAGTGGGGGCGAGCTGCAGGCCCTGGTGGTAGCAGCCTGCGTGCTTAGGGATGCCGACGTCTACCTGTTCGATGAGCCCAGCGCGTTCCTGGACGTCGAACAGAGGTTGGCCCTCGCCAAACTGTTGAGGAAGCTTGCTGAGGACATGAGGAAGGTGGTCTTGGTGGTCGATCACGACCTTCTCATCCACGACTTCGCCGCCCAGAAAATAATATTATTTTCAGGCGAGCCCGGCGTACACGGCCGCGCACACACCCCAACAACCCTGAAGAAGGGTATAAACGAGTTTCTAAGGGATGTTGGCGTCACTTTTAGGAGGGATCCCGAGACTGGGCGTCCAAGGGTCAATAAAGAGGGGTCATGGATGGATAGGTACCAGAAGGAGATTGGCGAGTACTACTACCTCTCGCCCAGCCTGCCTAAGGGGGCTAAGGAGGAGGCTACGTAGAGCATATATATTGTACATTACAATTTACCTTGGTGCCCGTCATGTCGAAGATAACGTTTAGCATTATCAAGGCTGACATAGGAAGTCTTGCGGGACACCATACTGTAACCGAGGAGCAGATGAAGGCCGCCCGGGAAATGTTGGGAGAGGCTAAGGCCGAGGGGCTGATTTTCGACTACTATGTCTTCCACGTTGGCGACGACCTACAGCTAGTGATGCTTCACGACAAGGGCGAAAATAGCCCGGAGATACATGGACTGGCCTGGAACACCTTCAAGGAGATAACTGAGAAGGTCTCAAAGAGGGACAAGCTCTACGCGGCAGGTCAGGATCTCCTCGCCGAGGCGTTTTCAGGAAACGTCAGGGGACTCGGGCCTGGGGTTGCCGAAATGGAATTCGAGCCTAGGAAAAGCGAGCCAATAATAGTCTTTGCAGCCGACAAGACAGAGCCAGGGGCATGGAACCTACCACTATACAGGGTCTATGCAGACCCATTCACAACGCCCGGCCTCGTCATCGATCCCAGGATGCATCAGGGCTTCGTATTCCAGGTCATGGATCTAGTAGAGGGCAAGGTCGTCGAGCTAAACACGCCTGAAGAGCTTTACGACCTCCTAGCACTCATTGGGACGCCAAGCCGATACGTGATCTCAAGAGTCTGGCGTAAGGATGGGCTTCTCGCGGCATCCGCAAGCACAACAAGGCTAAGCCTGATCGCCGGAAGATACGTTGGGAAGGACGACCCCGTCCTGGTGGTCAGGGCCCAACATGGATTGCCAGCCGTGGGGGAGTACTTGGAGGCTTTCGCCTTCCCACATCTAGTCGCAGGTTGGATGAGGGGAAGCCACGTCGGGCCCCTGATGCCCGTAGGCCTTAAGGACGCCAGGTGCACCAGGTTTGATGGCCCGCCGAGAGTCGTCGCACTGGGCTTCCAGATCGCCGATGAGCGGCTAATAGGGCCTGCTGACCTCTTCGACGACCCGGCGTTCGACTGGTCCAGAAGGGTTGCCACCGAGGTTGCGGACTATATAAGGAGACATGGGCCCTTCATGCCCCACCGCCTGGGACCTGAGGAAATGGAGTACACAACGCTTCCACAGGTATTGGAGAAGCTTAAGGAGAGATTTAGGCCTGCCGAGGGGCAGTGATGCCGCGCAAAATTTCATACCCTCTTATTTTGGTGAACCTAAAGAGTTATAGGGAGGCCCTCGGGTCGAGGGCCTTAGCCATAGCCAGGAAGGCTTTGAGGGTCTCGGAGGAATATGGGGTATCTATAGCGATAGCGCCACAGATCGTAGACCTCAGAGATGTGGCGTCGACAGGGGTCCCAACGTTTGCACAACATGTAGATCCGGTGCCACCCGGAAGCTGGACTGGGCACGTAACTCTGGAGGCCGTCAAGGATGCTGGCGCCATAGGCGTAATACTTAATCACTCTGAGAGGAGGCTTAGGGTCTCAGATGTAGGGAGGATAGTCGACATGTCCAGAAGATACGGGTTATTGACGGTTGTCTGCGGAGACATGGTAGATACGGCTGTTGCCCTATCACTTCTTAAGCCCACTATGGTTGCTATAGAGCCGCCGGAGCTAATTGGGAGTGGGAAAGCTGTTTCGAGGGTCAGCCCACACTCCGTTGCCGAAACCGTCAGAAGGGTTAGAAGGGTGGCGGCAGAGGTCAAGGTTCTCTGCGGGGCTGGAATAACATCAGGCGAGGACGTTAGGGCAGCCCTTAAACTAGGCGCCAGTGGTGTCCTTCTAGCCTCGGCTGTGGCTAAGGCTAAGGATCCAGGCGCAAAACTTGGGGAACTGGCTAGGGCTGTAAGGGACTTTATCGATAGAGGTGGCTAGGCGGGCCGTAGTCAGACTTCCCTATCTTTATCTCGCCGAAGGACGACTCCCACTTTCTGACATTCTCCTCGAGGGTCTTCAGAAGTGCCTTGGCGTGCTGAGGGCTCATCGCTATTCTCGTATGTATGACTAGCTTTGGGGCGTCGCCCTCCTGGGCAGGCGGGACGAACTGGGCGAACTCCAGAATAAACGTGTATGGCGTATGGGTTATCCTGACGGCGTCGCTGTACCTGGCCTTCTCAGCCTCCTTCTCGACCTCAAACCTGACTCTCGCCATCATGCCTTGTCATCAACCATTGAATGCAAGGGCTAATAAAGGAGACTGTCTTCAGTTAACCTGTGGGCAGGTATACCGTCCTAGACCTGTTCTCGGGGGCTGGGGGGTTCAGCGAGGGGTTCAGGCAGGCGGGCTTCCAGATAGTCGGTGGCCTAGACAATATGAGGGCAATGGGCGAGACGTTCCAAAACAATTTCCCCGAG
>WAQG01000030.1 GCA_015520395.1 Candidatus Geoarchaeota archaeon | reverse complement strand
CCCCTAAACCTGCCCCTCCCATCAACGTAGTCCACGCCCAGCGAGTCTAGAAGCCCCTCATACCTCTCCACCCGCAACCCACGGGAGACCTCAAGCGCCTCCCTGACTAGATCCGGGAGCTTTAAAGCAACCCCCATCCTCTTAGCCAAGGCCAGCCTCGACAAGATTGTCTTAGTAGGAACACAGCCGAAATTCACACATGTCCCACCAAGGGGCCCAGCATTTACGAGGAGAGTCTCCGCCCCCAACTCAGCAGCCACAGTGGCCGCTGAAAAGCCAGCAGCACCACCACCTATAATAACGACATCATATTCGGATCTCATATGCCAATATGAAAGCGCCCGCTATTAAAGCCTACCGCTTTGCAGACTTTTCCATAGAATATCGATAATCTGTCCAATGGGCGGGGAGGCGTCACAATGTCCCTATGCCGATGGGCAATGGTCGGAGGCCCGGGCATGGCGAAACTCGGTGGGTTTTGGGCGTGGGCTAGGCAGGCCCTATTCATGCGGCGAATGTTGGGCAAAAAGTTTATATACAGGAGTGCCTTAACATGGCCTGAATTCAAAGCCCGGAGCCCCCGAACGCCTGTCCATTTCTAATGGGGGTAGGTATGTGGGGTGATGAGCGGGCGGATATGATTGGAGTTTACAGAAAGAGGGCTAGGCTTGCAGCGAAGCTTATAGAACGCCTGATGGACAGCCTCTTCGACGATGTAGACATCCCCTGGCACCTCTCAAGATCCACTAAGCTCAAGATGCTTGAGAGGTACTGGCAGGTCGAAGTCCTTGATCACCTCCCACTAGACCGGGTCTACAACTTCCTAGGCGTGCTCATCCACACGGGCGTGGCCAAGCCAGAAAAGGGATACATAGTACCAATAACGATACTTCTACCCAGGAGGATGCGGTTCGTCCATAAAGGGAAGGCATGGGGGCCCTGAATCCCCCTTTCCCGATTTCTTGTCGTGTGAGGGCTTAAGTTTCCGTTATCTGTAGCCCTTGTGCTTAATGGGTTCAAGAAGTTCTATGAGTTCCCTTGCTATTAATGCATTGACAAGGCAGTCCCTGAGGAGGGCGTCGGCAAGGTCTCCTAGGGTTAGTGGGATGGGGTTGAGCTGGATGTTCAGCTGCGTTGCTGTGAGGATTAGGGTGAGCAGGGCCCATAGGGAGAGGCCGATAAGGATGAGGATCTTGAGCTGGGCTAAGATCACGGACTTCCATTCCTTCTTGAAAACCTCCCAGCTCCAAGCCAGGCTTCCAATCACATCACCCTCCTCAGCGAGCATGACTGCAGCGAGTATGGGGTGGGTGACGAATACGAATATGATTAGTAGTGCGAAGATCACCGGGATAACTACTATGAGGATGTATAGAGCGGGGCCGATTGCATAAAGCCCGGCCGTAACCAGTGTTACCAAAACCGTAAATAGGGCCATGAGCAGACCTCCAATCACCATGGCCGCTCTGAACACCGTGCCGCACCTTCCTCTGCCTAGAAGCCTGGAGAGGACGCAGTATAGCACCGAGGTGAGGGAGAGGAGGCCGAACACGCCTACAAAACTCTTAATCACCATAGAGTGCCAGGCTGGCAACTCCATACCCCCAGCCGATAGATAATTGTCTAGGGCCATGAATGGCAGGAAGACCAGCTCGCCAATAAATGAGGAGAGAATGTAGGGTCCTACCCCCTCAAGCCGTAGACCGAGTATTCTTCCCCACCCCTGGTCACGGTAAACGCTGAGACCCTGCTTTCAAGCTCTACCGCTCCAGTCCCATAGTCACCGCCCGAAACCCATACCCTAACCCGGACATGTATGTCGTATTGAGATGGCGTGACTTCAGGGCTTCGTATCATGAAGAAGGCCCTGAATGACCCGGTTTCAATGGTCTGGATCCCACCCTCCCAAACATACTGGAGCGTCACGTGGTCGCTATAGTAGGTAATGTCGAAACGTTCTAGGTGGGCTATTTGTTTCTGAAGGTAGTCGTTCACCCTGGCCAGGATAAAGGCGCCCGTAGCCACCACAGCCCCACCAGCCCTCATGAAAAGCGATGCGATTTTAGCGGCTATAAAGCTGTACTTTGTGGCGTCCTTCACAAGATCGACGAAGGTGTTAAGCCAGAGGTTTATCTGTCCACCCAACCACTCGTTGTGGCCAAAATCTGAGGGGTTTAGAGCCCTTGGTATCTCAACATAGACTTCAACCCTCTGAACCCTAGTCCCATAAACCCTACTGCCAGACGGGTTCACGTTGATTGCCACCTGAGAGATGGAGTCAAAGGTGCCGCCAGCCAGCCGCGCCGGCTCTTCATCAACAGCGACCTCAGCCATGAATGTCCCCACTCCCCTGTAGTTATTCATGTAGTCGGTTATGATGGCCTGCGCCATCCCTACACTATGTTCACTACCTGCATACATCTCCGAACCTATCTCCCAGACCTCCGGCATGTAGCTGCCCTGCAGAAGCGCCTCTATGCTCGTCACGGTCTGCTCGTCCCCGAGCCCAGGAATTCTTACCGTTAGCGTGAGTGATGAGTTATAGGTCACCGATGAGAGTGCTGCTTCGATAAATTGTATGTTCTCCTCACTATCTAAGAGGAGGTCAACGGGATATCTCTTCCCCCACCCAGATTCCACCGCCCAGACATACCTGTACGCTATGAGCCGCCCATTAAGATAGATCCAAACAGGCTTGCCACTCGGAGCCCCGGGTCGGGCGTCAAAGTGGTCTATGTGGATTCCTAAAATGGCCCTCTTAGTCATCCCACCCTTTGGGAGGGTTACACCGCTTAGGGTCACGGAGTCCGTGTTTAAATAGAGGCCCCACGGCTTTGTCCACAGGGGGTTTGCAGGGGACACTGCGAATTTCTTAACATGTATGTTATATGGGGCTCGATACGCTCTGAAATAGACCACCGCCTCGATGGTCACGTAACCATAAAGGCTTCTTACAGAGAGGGTGTACCTGGCGGGTGTTGTGGAGGAGAAGGCGACCAGGTCGGAGAAATCAATCTCAACCCACGAATCCGGGCTGGACACATATTGATAGGAGACTCTACTACGCGTCGAGCCACCCTGCACCACACTCATCCCGGCTATTATGAAGTCACTGGAACGACTAAGGCTCACAACATGTATGATTGTTCTAAGCACGGTTATCTCATAGCCAAGGTAGCCCTCCCGGGTGAGGGATGTTGTAGGTGATATAGTCTTCCTCCC
>WAQG01000029.1 GCA_015520395.1 Candidatus Geoarchaeota archaeon | reverse complement strand
CCACCCCGACCCTTAAGCTCCCCTATACTGGAGGCCCTCGCGGGCCCAAGCTCATACACAGGCGGCAGTGCGTCCTCCGAGACCAGGTTTATCTTCGAGTGCTCGGTAACCCTTATAAGCCTCCCCCACTCCAAGTCCACCGGCACATAACCGATAAGCTCAACCGCCCTATCCTCGAGACCCTCCAAAGCCCTTATATGCTCCTCCCCAAACGCAACACACCTAAACCTGCCCTCCCCATTCACGAGGGTGAAAAGCCTATACCTAGTCCTCCCCCTCTGAACCCTGCCAACATCAAGAACCCTGCCAACAATTGGAGGCCGAAGAAGCCTAGAAATATCAATGCCAAGGCTCTCAGCAACAAGCATAGCAGCACCCCTCTCACTAATCCTATACCTAAGCCTCCTCCTAAGCTCCTCAACCCTCCTATCAAACTCCTCCCTACTCAAACCCCTCTCCCGCCGAACCGCCTCAAAAACATCCTCATAACCCAAACCAAAAACACCCCCTTAACAAAAGACAAACCAACCAAAAAATAAAAACCTAAACAAGACCAGCAACCACCCACCTCCAAACGTCTCCAAAGCCTCCCTATGCCTACCTAGGCTATACAATTCAACGCCTTTGGTGTCTAGTGTTTCTGACTTTGTTTAGAGGCCTCTGGTGGTTGACAGCATAGTTAGCAACCTTACTGCACGTGCCGTGGGGTAAACCCCCCAGCTAGCCTATGCTTGACGACGTCCTGAGAAAGGCGATACCACCCCAGACAAAGAGCAACCGTTAGTGTCGCGTCAAGAACAGCCTAATAGTCGAGACATGTGAATGGTGAAACTGCTTCTTTTTTGATCCGGCTTAGATTCCTGAATCCTCGTCTATAAGGGTAAAAATAATAGCCTGATAAACACTAGTGGTGGTTGTGAGGGGGAGGGGTGGAGTCTTAAGTGTTGCGCTTGCCGTCCTGACATTCGGCCTCGCCATCTACCCCACGATACTCCTCATCCTGATGAGGCCATGGCTGGTGGGCGAGGGCCTAACCCTAAGGTTCATAGATGCCCTGGCACCGCTGCTTGCCAGCCTCCTCATAGACCTGCTCATCCTCGCCCTACTCCTCCTCGACACGGGATGGGCGGCCCTGCTCCCCCAGATCCTCTCAGCAATCCTCAAGCTCATATCGTTCATCAACACCTACACGGTCTACGCCCCCTACACAACCTTCTGGTACGAAACGCCCCTCAGCACCCGCCTCGAAACCATCCTTGCAGCAATCGCCATCTCAATGTTCGCAAACATAGCCGAGGTAGGAGCCCTGATACTAGACCAAGCCGGGAAAGGACGGACAGGCACACAGACAACAGGATAAATAGGCACAGAAAGCATCCACACAGGGGGTGAGGAGGTCTCGCCTTTATGGTTGAGATGGGTGATGTGAGGAGGCTTGCCAGAGACGTGGACCCCGGGCTGCTCGAGGCCGAGGTCAAATACGCCTACATATTCGCCCCTGTAAGGGAGGACAAGATGCACATGTTCACCTCAGCGGCGAAGATGATGATGGATGAGGAGATGGCCTTTGGCTTCGAGGAGCGGAGGCTGACCGTCGAGCTTGTTGCGGGGGCAGCCCTAGAGTTCGCCCACTTCCTCCAAGCAGAAACATGGGCCATAGCCTACCTCATGGATGGCCGGGTCGTGAGGATAAGGGCGAGCGAGAGGGAGGTGAGGGTTGAGCCTCCCTGACACGGCTTCCTGCTGGGAGGAGCTGTGTTGCCGATAAGGATTTGGCTTGGTGGACACATAATATGTGTGGGGTGCTTGAGGAGGCTGTTCTCAGGGCGATCC
The DNA here is from genome assembly GCA_015520395.1 of Candidatus Geoarchaeota archaeon. Lineage (GTDB taxonomy): Archaea > Thermoproteota > Thermoprotei > Gearchaeales > WAQG01 > WAQG01. The sequence goes on along the minus strand of WAQG01000029.1, from coordinate 1,034 downwards.
TCATCAGGGAGGCGGGAGGCGCCTACGAGCCGGTCCTCCCTGAAGCCCGAGCCAAGGAGTTGATGAGGGAGTTGGCTAGGCTCGCCAAGCTGATACAGGATATTAACCAGTCTAAGGGCCTTGTATACCTGCCGATCAGCATACCCGTGGTCATAGTGCCGCCCCTCATAGCCGTCCTAGCATACCCGCAGCTCGGATACGCAGCACTCCTCGTATGGAGCATAGCCCTGATGGTGATCTCCGCCAAATACCCCCGCCTAACCAGAAGGTTCAACCGGTATGGAAGCCTCACAGACGCCTCCTTCTTCACCGCCGTTTTTAGCATTCTGGTTCCCCTGACACTTAAACGACTGTTCTCATACTCCTTGGCCGACCTCATCGCCTGCTACATCTCCATACCATTCCTCCTACTCGGCTTAAGCGCGATAGGAATCCTCCAACTCCTCGTCAACAAGTATTCATATCTAAGGGGGCGTCGGAAACTCTTAGAGAAAATCAGGGGGGCGGTCGCCGAAGCGGTGGAGCGCCGCCCGCTGCCAGACAAGAGGGCGCCCGTCGAAGCCCCCCTGGAAAACTTGGTGATAGGCCTGTCACCCGGCGAAGAAATAGAGGTGAAGTGCCTGAGGTGCGGGCTCAAAACAACCCACAAACTAGCGGACATCGACCCAGAAAAAGGAACAATCACCTGCCTGGCCTGCGGCACCGAACACACAATCCCAAAGAACGACTACAACCTACTCATACTCAAAAAAGAGTTAGGCCAACGCACCGTTCTGATTAAGCCGTAGTTTTTGTGAAGCCGTGAATGTCGTTAGGTCTACCTGGAGCCCCACCTCAAAACGAGCGTCGAGGCTGTGGACAGGGCCCCGTCCACCGGCTTCGACACACTCACATTAAACCCCGCAGCCTCCTCCGCGTAGCAGGGGGCGTCGACCGCCCCAAACTGCACCATAACAAAACAGAAAAATGCAGAGTGATGCTGTTAGGGAAGGCGGCTTCTACAAATAGTGGGTTAAGTATACGTGTAGTAAGAT
>WAQG01000028.1 GCA_015520395.1 Candidatus Geoarchaeota archaeon | reverse complement strand
GTGTGTTTTTCCGTTTATTGTTACTTGTTTTTCTTGCATTGCTTCTAGGAGGGCGCTTTGGGTTTTTGGTGGTGCTCTGTTCACCTCATCAGCCAAAACAATGTTGGCGAAGACAGGGCCAGGCCTAAACTCAAACTCCAAACTCCTCTGATTAAAAACATAGGTGCCTAAGACGTCGGAGGGCAGTAGGTCCGGCGTGAACTGGATCCTTCTAAACCTGAGGCTTAACGCCCGGCTAAAGCACTTGGCTAACAGCGTCTTGGCGATGCCGGGCACGCCCTCTATGATGACGTGCCCCCTGGCCAGCAGGGAGACCATCATAAGCTTGACATACTCGTCGGCACCGACGACAACATTGGAGACCTCGCCCTTGACGAGCTCGAAGATCCTCTTAACCTCCTTGACCTCCATCCTCCCCACCTATAAGCACAGCATACCTAACATAAAGCCTCAAAAAATCCTTTCCACTGACCCCCTTATCCAGGCTTTTCCTGATCTGGGAGGCTAGCTTCAGAGCCCTTCTCCTTCCACCCTTCGGGAGGCCCATGCCTATATATGTCTCCAGCTCTCTGAGAATGAGCCTTAGGGTGGGTGAGTAGTCTCCCCGAGCTAGCGCGGCAGCTGCCGTGATGGGATTAACAGCCTCAACGCCCCCTCGCCCCCTCAGAAGCACCTTCACCCGGCGGGTATAGTAGAGGATTATGAGGACGATCACTATGAAGGGGAGGTATTGGAGAAGCTGGAAGACCAGGCGTTCAAACTGAATCCCCCATCACCCCGCTGGCCCAGTGGCCCATCGGTAGGCTCTTAGAAGTCGATCGAAATACTCCTTAAGCTCGCTGCATTCAACCCCAGATGCCCCAAACCTAGCAGCCTCGTAAGTTCCGTAAACCTCCCGAAGCAACCCCACAAGCCCCTCGCCCCTAAGACGGGCCCTCTCCAACAGCATCTCTAACAACTCCCTCTCAGTCAGGTCACGCCTGAACTCCAGGCCATACCTCTCCATCAAAGCCTCCCTGAACTTAAGATAAGCCTTAACCAAGGCCTCACGACACATCCCCCGGCCCCCCAGCCCCCTGATAAGCCTGTCAAGCTCCTCCTCCAGGCTAAACATCCTGACAGCCCTCCCCTCCTCGACGGCCTCCGGAGCCTCCCAGCCCCTCCAGAACATCAGGACGAGGGCCAGGGCTATGCCCACGCCTAGGACGCCTAGAAACTCGAGGATCCTCTGTAGAAGGGCTTGTTGGCTGGGGGAGAGGAGGAGCGTTGAGGTGTTGTTTAGTGGTGTGATGCTCAACCCCACCACACCCTGTAGATCCTTAGTGTGAATATCGATGTCGTCAGTATCGCTTCCACATCGACTCCCTTTACCGACTCAGGCTGGAGGCCGAATCTGGTGGAGTAATAGTCTGCGCCGCCCTGATCCTCAAAGTAGGAGTATAGGGTTATGTTTCCGTTTAGGGGGGCGTAGGGGTAGAGCGGCGTGATTAGGAGCTCTACGAACTCCAGGAGGCCGACGGGGCGGTAGGCGTAGACGACCCTGATCGGATCCCTGACGTCAAGGATGCCATTCACGTTCTCGTCAAGCAGCTCAACCCTGACGATTAGGGGCGTGTATTCATAAAACCTCACATGGATCCTCGACTCAACCCCTGCAATTGCCTTCACCTCCAGCCTCGCGGACAGCCTCTTACCAGAAAGATCGAGCTGGACGGCCACATAGTAGACGCCGGGCCTAAGCCTGAACAGCACACTACCGTTAACACCGGTTTTTCTAAGGTCGACAAGGGAGCCCCCGTAAAGAAGTATCTTCACTGTAGCCCCCACCGCCCGCTCCTCGCTCCTAGACTCCAAAAGCCTGCCATCGGAGGGGGTGTAGCCCACCCTTACGATGCTCACGTTTACCCTTAGGAATGCGTCCCTCGGTCCCAGTATCCCGGGGCGCTGTTCGGGGGGAATAAACATCCCCACCTGCGGCCTAAGATAATAGAGACCAGCCAACAGCAGAAGCAGGCCTAACAGCAGCGCTGTAACCCCTCTCACACTACTCATAACCGTCAATCCTTTAAATCTCACAAATCCCAATTTATATCTTTCACAACACCTAAACATCTACGGTATTATCTCCACAGTGTTGTTGAACGGCGGGTAGTCGAAGACGGAGGGATCCACCGTCCCGCTCTCCAAGAGCCTGCGGGCCTCAGGAAGAGCCCGCCTAACCTCCTCCACGAGGTGGGCTGTAACCCTGCAGAGCATCTTAAAGCCATCCTCACCCCAGTACCTCTCGAGGTACGCGTAGAGACACCGCCCCCCACAGTACCTGAAATACCTGCATCCCGTGCAAGGATCCGCTATCAGTGGTCTTCCCGGCAAGCGGAGATCCGGCTCCCTGAGATCTCCCATATACGCCCACCCCTCCCTCACCGCTATGGGGCATAGTAGGACGCGCCCATCAGTGGACACGGCGACCGAGTTCACGCCAGCCCCGCAGGGTGGGGCATAGTTAGGCTCCCCCAGAAGATCGACCCGAAGCACCCCTAGGAAGGGGGCTATCCCGAGGACCCTGCCCCTCCTCATAGCATCTATCCAGTAGTCGACAAGCCTCGAGATCCCGGGCATGTATACCTCCTCCGCCCACCTCCAGAAGGAGTTCTTCCAGTCGCTCCACACGGCGTCGAGCTGCCAGTGGACGTGGTCGAAGAGGCCGAGCTCCAGGAGGTGGGTCACGTCGAGGTATATGTCGCTCCTGCTAGAAACGGCCATCCTGGCCACGAGGTCGCCCTGGAACCCATACTCCCTGAGCCTCCTGGCAGCCCTAGCAACAAGCCTGTAGACACCCCTCCCCCTGTAGTAGTCGGTTACCTCCTCCCTGCCATCTATGGAGAGCAGGACTGTGGTGAACCTCCTCCAGTAGTCGGGCTCAAGCATGTGGATGAGAGTCCCATTGGTCTGGATCACGAACCTAGCCTCCCCAAACCTGTCCATCACGGCGCGTATGAACCCCGGGTTTAGGAGGGGCTCGCCGCCGTAGAAGGCTATGTCGTATTCCCCCAGACGCCCGAGAAACTTCTCGAGCTCATCAAGCCCATAGCCAATCCCCCATGGAACAACCTCCCTGGGAAAGCTCCCACCACAATAACTGCACCTAAGGTTACACTGCCCCGTCGTGAAGAGGATCACCAGGATCCTCCCCAAGGATCTGGCCCCCCTCAAGGAACCCCTTATAGTACATTATGGCGGCTATCGTCTTCAGATCCTCGATCTCGCCCCTCCCAACCATCCCGACAAGCTCGTCGATACCCTTAGCCTCAACACCAGATATGACCTCACCTACGTCTAGGCGCTGCCTCCCACGAGCCCCAACCCTGGCCACGTAGACATGGATCTTCTCGGTCGAGTAGCCCGGCGCCACAAAGGCCTCAAAAACCTTGAAGATCTCCTCAGCCCTGTAGCCGGTCTCCTCCTCAAGCTCCCTTCTGGCACACTCCTCCGGATCCTCGCCGGGCTCCAGGGTTCCGGCTGGCAGCTCGTAGAGCCAACGCCCAACAACAGGCCTATACTGCCTCACCAAAACGATCCTGCCATCCCTAAGCACGGGGATTATGAGGACGGCGCCGGGGTAGACGACCGCCTCCTTGACGACCCTCCTCCCGTCGGGCAGCCGGGCTGAAAAGACCCTGACGCTAAACTTCCTCCCCCTATACACGTAGCCCTCCGAAGACACGGAAACTAAGCTGCACACAGACACATTAACTTTCCCGTTGGGTGTCAGAGCGACTTACATTCCTCATACCCCTAACGGGGGGTCGGAGCCGTCACCACTCATCATTCAAAAACCTAATCCTCCACCCTATAGAAATACCTGTTGCCGTGCCTCGGGCTTTTCCAGAGGAGGCGCCCACCCTTGTAGACGGCCACAACCCTGTGGAAGGGTATGTGTTTCTCCTCAAACCCCGTGTCAACCACCATAAAGCCCCTCTCCAAACGCTTGAGCTGAAGCCCGGAAACAACCTCAACATCACCCTCGCTTCCCCTGCTAACAAAAACCACTTTATACTCGCCCCTATCCTCGGAGCCCCAGAGGATCCTTGAGAGCAGCTCAGCAACCCTACCCTTAACCACATTATAACTTGGATGTTGGGAAAGTATAGGTTTAACCATTAGATGCACGTCCTGCAGGGGACTGTCAAGTTAATGTATTCCGACTTCTAGGGAGTGTAGAGAGCGAATCCCCTATTCAGCTTAACTTGATAGCGCCCTTGGGGCCAACAAAGTTTAAATTTCCGGATATCAAAGAAATATGGTGGAGTTGGGCCCGTAGCTTAGCCT
>WAQG01000027.1 GCA_015520395.1 Candidatus Geoarchaeota archaeon | reverse complement strand
CGCCGGGCATCGAGGCGGGCCTGCTCCACGTGGCCGTGGGCGGCGTCAACCACAGCTCAGTGCCACCCCACCTAGCCGTCTACAAGTATCCGATGCCCCGGGCGGAGCCCCCGCCAGCCGAGATACTGCTCCTAGCACTAGCCGTGATACTGGGCGCCGTCTTCATCTGGCGCAGGCTGGAGGCCAGGCGGGGCAACCTTTAAGCCCCTCGGACCGGCATGGTCACGCCTGGGATCCCCGTGTTGCTCGGTCTCCCTAGGGTGTTGGCGGTTCTCGGCGCCCTGCTGCTGGTGGCCGGGATCCATCTGTGCAGCGTTTCCCGGGAAAGTCTCGGCCTCAACGTATGGGTTACCCCTCACACCGAGCAGCTGGAGCCAGGGGCCTCAACCCTCTACAGGTACCTCTACAGGGTCCGGAGGGTGGAGCCCGCGTCGAGCTACACGTGGCACCGCGCGGTGGAGGAGGGCCCCACACCGCCCAGCGCCTGCGAGCACCTGGACCTCCTCCTGGCACGGCTCAAGGCCAGGTGCACCACAAGGATATACGCCCTCAACATAACAGCCCACAAACCCCACGCCGTAGCGGTCCTCGTAGAGCACCCCGACGGGGCCCTAACAGCCCATAAACCCCGGGGACAGTGGATAACCATACCCATAACAATACCAAACAAGCCCTACAAGATACACATACTGAACCTCCACAACCAGACCCAAAACATAACCATAACCTACGCCACCGGGACCCGATCCCTGGAAAAACCCTACCTAGCAGCCGGAACAGCCCTAGCCATAATGGGAACCATAACACTACTCCTAGCAGCCTTCCACGCGATCGAAGAAATACGCGTCCAAACCATACCAAAGAAACCAAACCGCCAAATGTGACAACCCTACATTCAGAGAACTAGACCCTGCACAGTGGTTCAGGGACCAGAAATAAAGGCTGAACAGCCCTGCCGGGATGAAAGACGTTGCCCAGGCTCCTAGCTCTAAGCGGATTCTTGTAGCCGGCTACGTATGGCCTGGTGAAGTTCTTTGATCTCGCTGCCTCCCCTCAGTTTAAGTGTGCGTCTGGTAGTGTTTATTTTTATGAGGAGCCTGTTTTTCCACCCATACCAGGCAGCAGCGACTCCTACTAGGAATAATAGGAATCCTAAGGCGGGCTCCACGCCGACATAGCCGAAGGGCGTATATGTCGGCCTAAACCCCTCATACAGCGCTACGAGCCCCAGAATTATGATGAGGCAGCCCAGGCCAAAGATGCGCCGGGTCTCGACGATTTCGAGGCTCTCGACATGGCTCAACGTGATGTCCAGCAATCTGAAGGGCTCCTTGACAACTATGCTCCGGTCGGTTACGATGACTTCCTTCTTCTTGATTGTGGTTCTATAAATTACAGGAACCCCGCTCAACACACCATACCGTCACACCCATAACCAAGAAATACTATTTGAACCTTAGTTCCAAGCCGCCATACACGCTCGAGGCAAACCGTTCAATACCTAGAGAACTCCGCTCTAACCACGCTTATCTCCCTCTATCAATCCAAGCTCCGCCAAATCCCATACTTTGACCTTCCTGCCGCTATTCACGTTAACTACGAAGAGCAGCTCGCCGCCCAGCTCCTCAGCAGCCTCGGAATAGCTGTAGAGCTGATCTATGTCCTTCACTTCGACGAGGGTCCATTTCCCGTCCTCGTGGGCTATGAGGTCTAGGGCGCCCCGCCTCCTCGCAGCCTCGGGGTACTTTTCCTCCCTGTAGTGGACCGTGTAGCCCTCGTCGGCCAGCCTGCCTATGGTGATCATCTCGGCCACCTCGTGGAACCCTAAGCCGCACTTACCCATAGCCTCGAGTAAAGACCTCCCAGCCCTAACGGCATCCTCTACGCACCAAGCCTTACCACCGAGGACCCTTGTAAACAGCCACGAGGCATAATCAACAGCCTGCCGGTTAACACCGCACTCAACCATACCACCCAGAAGAGTCATCCCATCTCTGATCGCGCCAGAAATACACTCAAAATCAAAAACCACAGGCATCACCTGCTAGGTTATGTCTTCCTATTAATATTAAATACGTTATTATATAGGAGCATCCTGGACGCTGGGTCATTTCACGAAGATGTCTAGGTCACCTGTTCTTCGGTCGAGCATTATGGTGGCGTGTATCTTGGCGTCTAGCCAGTATAGGAAGATCCACCACTTATCCTCAGCACTCAAGTCCACACGCACCAGATCCGGATCCCTGTTGATGATCAGGCTCTTCCTCTTACGCTCCCTGATGACACTCAGCAGTTCGTATAGGTCTTCCTTCGTGACCCTATCCTTCGCCGCAAGGTCTTCAAACAGCCTCTCTAGTTCCTCGATGCGGGAACTCATAGTGGCGGACCTCAGACCACTTAATTTAGATTTAGAGGAGCTAAAAAGAGGGTGTCGGATTTAGCGGGTTTCTAGTTCTAGGCGGATTTTTGGAGCTGGTTGCATATAGCCTGGTGAAGCTCCTTTACCCTGGCTCCGTTCCTCAGCTTTACTGTACGCTTCGGGGTGTGTATTTCCAGGACGAATCTATTGATCCACCCGTACCAGGCTGTGACCAGACCCGCAAGCAGGGTGATGATGCCCAGCTCTATGGGTGGGCCCTGATACCGGAACCAGGGTCCTCTCCTGCTGCCAAGGCTGCGCGAACAGCTAGTAGCCCTATTATTATGAGAACCACGCCGAGAACAAGGATCCCTCAGTTCTCGGCGACCTCCAGGCCCCACATGGCTCAACGCCACATCAATAGTCCTAGCAGGCCCCCTAACAACAAGGCTCCAATCAGTCACCACAACATCCTTGCCCCGATCCTGGCCCTATAGATCACGGGAACCTCGCCCAAACCCCCACCATTACACCTGTAACATGAAAATACTATTTGAGCATTCATCCATCTAAGTATGGTACTACTATGGTACTTGTTAGTACTAAAGTTAGTAGATATTAGTACTAGTCTGGTACTATTTGGTACTAGACAAAAACTTTTAGTACTAAAAGGTACCAAATTAGTACTATAGAGGTGGACTTTATGCCCAGCAAATGGAAGCAGGTGAAATTTTACCTGAAGCCGGAGCAATATGAAAAATTAAAGAAACTTGCTGAGCAACAGAATTTAACGGTGCCAAGCTTTGTCAAGAATCTTGTACTCGAGATCCTCGGCGAAGCCGAATACGGAGACATTATATCACAACTTAAACGACTTGAGGCGAAATACGAACAGCTGGCTCACGAGATTGGTCGTATAGAGAAGGAATTGGTACAACTTAGGAGAGGGTGGCAGAAATATTGAAGCTTGACGACTTGAAACGGGTACTGGGACCCTATAATCCCTGGTGGAGGGATAAGAACTGGCATGAAGAAGACCTTCTACTCCGCAGCTTCGTCAACTCCATATTAGAGACTGAACCCCGGCTTTACTATCACTTGAGGCGAATATCTAATCCTGGCACGTATGGTATTGTGACACTTAGAGGGCCGAGGCGTGTAGGTAAGTCGACGCTTATCAAGTTGATTATAAAATTCCTCATCGACGAAGCGGGGGTCGAGCCGTCTTCCATTTTTTACGTATCTCTTGATTATGAGGGTCTCACCGGAGTGAAGCTCGTTGAACTCCTTGAGGCCATAGCAGTGAGCCAATCTGGGGATAAGTATGTATTTCTTGACGAGGCCTCAATGTATCCAGGATGGGCCCAGGCCCTGAAGAACCTCTACGATATAGGTCTAATAGAGAGGGGGCGCCTCAAAATCCTTGCCGCAGGCAGCCATTCCATGGATCTAGCCGAAGCAGCCAGCAAACTGAGAGGTCGACAGGGAAAATTAGCGCAATTCTTCAACTTGAGCGGCAACCTTGTCCATGTTCCTCTCCGGTTCTCAGAAGTAGTTGAGGCGCTCAGAGGCGAAGTCGACGAATTCCTGTCGAGACGTAGATTGAGGAGGCCGGGGACAAGGTTCAACATGTTATTAGAACTCGCCCAGGGCCGTATCCCATATATCCTCAAAAGAATATACGAGGACTACTTTCAGCTCCTACAGGCAGTGTTCGAGGACTATCTGCTCCACGGTGGCTATCCCAGAGCCGTAGATGAATACCATAAGAACGGCGTTATAAGCAACGAGTTCTACGGCGAGGTTGCCGAGCTGCTCATAAAGGACTCGAAAAAGGCAGGCCTAGACCCCGGGAATCTTAAGAGGGTGCTAGCAGTTCTTATTGAGCCACAGAGGCTTTCAGGAGAGCTGAATCTAAGAAAATCCGACATTGTGGGCCGGGACGAAAATGCAAAGCCAAAGAAAAGCTTCAGGCTCAGAGATTACCTCGACTATCTCCGAACGACATGGACGTTCTTCTTCGCATACCCCGAGGAGGGGAGAAGCGGGAGTTGCACCCCAAATTATGAGGGGAACGTTAAGAACTACATACTCGACCCCTTCATATACCACGCACTATACGCATACACTAACAACATTCCTAACTCCTTCGAACACTCTAGGAAAATGGTTGAAGATGAAGGTTTCAAAGGACAACTTGTGGAGAGTGTAATAGCTTCACATCTCCTCCTGGCTCAACAATTCTTTGAACACATACCAAGCGTAGACTACGAGAAGGCATTAATGTACAGACCAGCAGCATCCGACGGAGAAATAGACTTCATACTATGCATAGTAAAAGGAGATAGACGATACAGATTCCAGATAGAATCAAAATACCGTAAACGTCCAACTCGTCTAACACCAGAGAGAGGAACAATCGTACTAACACGCGATATACTGGAAACAAGAAATAACATAGTTTATATACCAGTTTCACTGTTTCTCATGTTATTCTAACTTTGCACGGAGATGCCCCTAATGTTATGATATATGCTTAATTTTTATATTTCCTTATTAACCTATAATTTAATGGGTAAAGATTAGTCAGGTTGTATCTGTTATCTCGCTTTGCGTCCTATTAGGAGTCCCACTATTAAAGCGACGGCCGCAGTAAGTGCTGGTAAGCCTATTTCAGTTTCCAAGGCTGTCTGTGTTATTGTTTCTTTCTGGGTATGGGTCGTTGTCTCGGTTATGGTTTCGGTCTGTGTCTGGGTTTCTGTTACGATGTTGGTATGTGTTATGGTTACAGTCTCCGGTGGGTGTGACACAAAGACTGAGATGTCGACTATCTTGCTTGTAAGTATTGAGAACGTGTTGTCGAGAAGTATTCTGTAGGTGCCCGTCATGGTTACCGTGAAGGTGTACTGGAACATCTCACTATATCTTTGCTTAGCCAGCTCAATACTTCCATCAGGCCTCAGTATCTGAATATCTATGTCTAATGGCTCCCAGCTACCACTGCGGAAGATGTACGCCACTATCTCAATCGTACTACCAGCGGAGGCATATACATCAATATACTCATAGTTCCTTGCTGAAACGAGAATAATGGCGTGTATTGGACCATTACTCTGAGCCTCGGTATCCAGGGCCATCAAAACTCCAGCAACTACGAGAACCAATATAGCACACAGCATTATTTGTCTAAACATTCAAAGCACTACCCACCGAACACCAATACTTCTATACATAGAAAACCGGGAATATCTTAGATAAGCTTTATGCAAAGTAAAAGATAACACCTGAAATGTGCAACAGGGACGAAAACAAACAGTCACAGCAAAAAGGAGGCATAGAGGCAACTAATCTATCAAACCTAATAGATGCGTAGTTAGCTAAACTAACTAAAAAAGGACTAAGAGATCAGCCTTAAACCAATAACTCCTTGAGAAAGCGGTATCTAATACCTAAGTTAATTAATCATAAACCTAGAACATGCATGTAGACCACATAAATTGACAGCATAGTATAATAAGTTCGGGACAATAATGAGAGGCCGGGAAAATGAGGCAAGGGGTTAAAACCACCAGCATCTACTATGCTAGATCCTATGAGATTAAAGGCACAGGTCAAACAAGATTATTGGGACACGAAAATAATTCGAGATTTATACCTATATATGTCCCAAATAGATGGGTTCGAGGAAGCGGTTCACGTATAGTTGCTCTTTTCCATAAAACTGGGCCAAGCATAGTCTGTCCTCATTTCTGGGAGTTAAAGGCCTGGACAGGTTGCCCCTTCCGGTGTAGCTATTGCTACCTTCAGGGTACGTTTCGTGGGACTAATCGTAAATTGCCTAGGCT
>WAQG01000026.1 GCA_015520395.1 Candidatus Geoarchaeota archaeon | reverse complement strand
GTTTTTGGCGTGTTTCGTATGCGGAGTTTTTGTTTCGGGTTGGTGGGTTGGTGGTTCCTGGGCAGGTTGTTGTGTATACTAATTGGTTGCAGGATGGTGGGGGTGTTCGGGTTGAGTGGAGGCCTCCTCGTGGGTTTGTGAGGCGTGTTGGTGTCTCTGGCGGGTTGAGGATGTACTGGGCTGTGGTTGGGCGTGCGGCTGCTGCTGTGCTCGCTGTTCTTGCTCGTAGGGCTCCTGGTTGGGCCCTAGACCAGGCCCTCCCCCTCCTTCTACCCCTGGTGTCGGAGCTGCTCCGTAGAGCAGCTAGGATGAGGCGTGGCGGTAGGCTCAGGTCGGTCAACAGGCTGCGTAGGGCTCTTGTAGAGCTGGCTGAGACCCTGGGATGCAGTATCTACTGCCCGGGAAAGACCATCATGTAGTAGCTGCTACACAAGGAAGAGTAAGTGGTGTGGGAGATACGGGCATGTAGGACTCGGGAACGTAAGGGAGAAAAAGATTGGAGAGGGTAACATAGGTGGTGACAAGTTATGGCAGAGTCTCTTGTGAAGGTGAAGGAATTTTGTAAAATGCTTAGGGGCAGGGTGTCTGAGAGACGCTACCCGGACTTCGGGGTCAGGGTCGTCACATGCATATTGCCGGATAAGAGGGATATGGGGGTGCTAGTTACCGACGAGTTTGTTGACCTCTATGTTGCTAGGGCGGGTGGTGTACGGTTCGACACCGGTGAGGCCAGGGTGCATGTGTCTGTTAGGCGGCCAAACCACGCAATATTCAGCGCTGGTGGGAGAGAGTATGGGGCACATATCTGGGGGTACTTCAACGTTCTTGAAGTCACGTATGAGGAACGTGCAAACAAGTTCAACATATCGATGTGGGAGAGTGAAAAGCTGTGATAAGGTGTGTTGAGACTGGGAGAGGTGCTAAGGGCTCAATCTTTGTTTGCTGGACGCCAAGAGGAGACGTTGTTCTTAGAGCTGAGAAGACCAGCCCATACAAGTACGACGTTTATAGCGTGCTTCCACGTGGCGAATACAAGACCATCATGTACGCCACCAATAGGCGTGAATTGAGGAGAAAGATCGAGGAGTGGCTAGAGAGCCTACTCAAACCCGAATAAACACAATGTACTTTTGTTTTTAGAACCGGGGAAGGGGATGACAACGGGGGTTCAGATCCCCCTCTGCTCTTGTGGCCGGAATCCACTGTCTACTTTTCTGCTTTCTTCCTTGATTAAAACTGTTTTTAACTCTTGTTGTCTTGTTTGGGAGCAAGAGGTTTTATCTTGGAGGCTGTGTTGTGTTATGTGGAGGGTGTGTGAATATGGGGTTTGAGAGGTTTAATGATGCTCTTAGGAGGCTTAGGAATTTCTGTTTGCGGCTTGGTGGTAGGGTTGAGGAGGTGAAGTTTGAGTCAGAGTTTGGATGTGATGTTGATCCTAGGAGGGTTATCTCTGAATTCGAGGTGTTTAAGAGACTTATAGAAGAGGCTAAGGGAAGCGGTGTTGAACGTATATACTTTGGTGAGCACGATGCCTACTTCTTTGCCTACCCAGGGGAAGGAGAGGCAGGCTTCGTACTAACCTATGATACTGAGGAGTTGTCCGAGGAGGAGGCTAGCAGGCTACAAGAGGAGCTAGAGACTAGCTTCTATGACTTCATGTATGGTAGGGGGTTGCCACCAGAGTTCAGGTTTATACCCAGGGTAGAGTATGGTGGAGACTATCTCGATGTGGAAGCCAGGGTTCCAATAGAGTGGGAGGACTTTGACAAACTCGATGATATTGCCAGGGCTATGCTGGAGTTTAAGCCAAAGCTACACGAGCTGTTGAAGAAATATGGGGTAAGAGCAAAGATATACACACGGTTCATGTAGATTCCTGGAGGTGTTGCATTGTGGCTCTGGCTACTAGGGTTGCTGGTAAGGCTAGAAGGCTTGTTGAGGAGTTCTCTAGGTTCTGTAGAAGGCTTGGTGGTTCTGCTAGGGTGAAGGAGACTGATGTATCGTATATTGCGACGTGTGTACTTCCGGGAGAGAGGCTTGTAGCGGTTGATATGTGGAGCTGGGAGAACCATATAGAGATTAATGTGGATGGTTTATCGTGGTTGTTTAGGGATTTACCGGAGGAGAAGAGCTTCAGCTATGGGCTCCTGGATCAACCGGTAGAGATGTCCATTGCGGGAAGGATTACGCCAAGGGAAGGTGTAGTAAATGCACATGGGAGAGTTAGCGATTTCACAATAATAGTAGACAAGGATTATAGTCGTGTAGAGATAGTAATGCCTGGAACACTGTATAGGTAGAATGCATGGTGATGGTATGGGTTGGAGGGAGTCGTATAGGAGGATTGTAGAGTTTTGTAGGAGGCTTGGTGGTAGGCTGCTTTCTCCCATAGATGTTGGTCTTGCCAGTGAGGGTGAGAAGCTGAGCTTTGTTGACTGTATTGTTCTATCGAGGCTGGATAATAGGAGGCTTGCCAAGGCGATAGCGGAGATTAGGGATCGGCTTGACGATGATCTAAGGGTGGTTCTTGGCGAGTTTGGTGATTTCACGATTAGGGAGGAGGGGCCTCCAGAGCGGAGGGTAAGGTACACCCCGTTCTGGGGCACGATACATGTCTTCGACGAGAGGGTTAGGAGTTTCGGTATAGACCCGAGTGTTGTTGAGTACGTGTACCCGGATGCTGTAGAGG
>WAQG01000025.1 GCA_015520395.1 Candidatus Geoarchaeota archaeon | reverse complement strand
GTATTGGTGGGGGAGGGCTGTGCTCATAGTGTTTCATGGAAGGTATGTGAGGGGGGAAGGAATGTACATGTTTGATATGGGGGTGAGGAATGTGGAGAACGAGTTTGAAAATCTCGCGTTCGCTGCAGTTTTGTTTGGGATGTTGTTCGTCGGTGTTGTGGCGAGTCAGACCCGTGTGGATGAGGAACTTTTTATCATTGGGGTCGTTGGACTTGTCCTCACGGTTGTTTATGGGGCGTTTATGTCGATTTCGGATGTGCTTGACGGTTGGAGGGAGTTTGTGCTTGAACATATGGACGAGGATGTCGTGAGGCCTTACATAATCATTGGGTATGCGTGGCCCCACCTGTGGCCATTCATCCCAGGCATTGGCGATTCGATTCTGGTGGAGCTTGGGGTGTATACCGAGGGGGGTGGGGGCCAGGGATCCAGCCCGACACCCACATATCGGCCATACTACGTTGGATACCTCAGCCTACCCCAGATATTTGCAAACATGATGTACAGCTTTGGGCCCCACGAGGAGTTGTGGCCGGATTACTGGCCTCCCCCAGCCTCACCCTAGTCGATGGACATCCGGGCGGTGATCACAATGCCCAATGGTGGTGTGGGTGGGCTCCGGTCTGCCGGGGGAGGTGTTAAGATACGCCCCCCAGATCTTAGGGAAGCTTCACATGGATGCCAACTATCGACCCGTGGTGATCGGGGGTGAGGGACAAGTTTAGGATGCTTGAGTCTTGGTCTGGAAGATTGATGACATTATATCTAGTGTTCATCATCGTGATACTTACTCTTGGCCTCCTCGGCTGGCTCATTGACTGGCGTTGGTTACTCGCCATGATAGCCGTCTTAACCGTTATTCCCATAGTGGAGGACTCTATATTGATTGCCCGTTGTGACCCTAGTTTTCGTGGGTGGCCGGAGGGCTTGATGGCCCTAGCCACGGTTCTCATCACGGTCCTGCTTACAGCCTATTACCTTGCTTTAGTCCATCTTGGCGTGGTTAGGCCTCTCCCACCCTTGACAAAACTCGAAAACCACCTACCGCCACTATCTAAGGCAGGGGGGTTGAGTTTAGTTGGGTTTATGGGTGTTTTTTGGTTTCTCGCCCCACCCCTCGCCGTAAACTTTGCCTCTATGGCCTTCACGATCAGAAGGCTGCGTATGAAGGGTGTGATTAGGGGAGGCCTCAAGTTGGCGGGCTACATTGTATGCTTGGTGCTTACGATTTTCATGTTCTTTGCGTTTGCTGTTGTGCTACACATTCGTGAATATTGGCCGTATCGGCCACTGCTATTCTATTTCTTTCCTGCATTGATCGCCCTAGAAATATTTATTGGTAGACTGTTAGGTGGGCTTTGCCGTTAGAGCGGCGTGGCGGGAGGCGTATAGGCTGGTTGTTCTGGGTAATGTTAATTATTTTCTGGTTTTGTTGTGTTTTGTGGTGGTGTGTTGTGGGTGTTATTGCTATTCGGGCTAGGAGGAGGAATGGTGCTGTTGCTGCTTTGAAGAGGGCTTTTTGGGCTTGGGCTGTTAGGGAGCTTGAGGGTGAGGTTAGGGAGAGGGCGGTTGAGGCTTATAAGGTTTTGATGGGTAGGCTTATTGAGAGTTTGAGTGATGTTCCTGAGGATGCGCTCGTGAGGCTGAGGATGAACATAGTTGACAACGTTCCCTCCGAGATTGAGGTTGAGGTCTTCACCTTTCTGAAGAGCTTCACTGTTAGGGTTTAGGGCAGCTCCTCGGCCGGTATGACGACTGTGGGCTTCCCGAGGACGTGTTTGGAGAGGGATGGGGAGAGTATGACGCTGAGTATTGCTAGGAGGACTAGGGTTGAGTAGACGTCTAGGTTTATTAGTCCGAATTCGAGGCCGAGTTCGGCCGCCGCGACTATCAGGCTTAGCCTTGCGCTCATCGCGAACCCCATTGAGAGGCTCTCGGCCTTGTTGAACCCCAGGAGCCTTGATATCGGTGTTATTCCGGCTATCTTCCCTATGTAGCCCGCTGTGAATAGGGCGGCGAAGACCTCCAGGTTTTTGAGGTTGCTTATTAGAGAGATGAGGTCTGTGCGGGCGCCCACCGCTATGAAGAATATGGGTATGAAGAAGCCGTACCCGAAGCTCAGAAGCCTCTCTATAACCTCCTCCACGTCTCCCAGCAGCTCGGAGACTATCAGGCCGGCGAAGAAGGATCCTATTATGGCGTGGACGCCTATGAACTCGGCCATTATCGCGAAGGTGAAGATCAGGGCGAGGCTCAGCCTCACCCCGATGTAGTATCCTGGCCTGCATAGGGGGAGGAGTCTTCCCAGCCCCCCAACCTTCCTGGCTATGAATACGAGGAGGGTGAATAGGGTTAGGGCGAGGAGCAGCAGGATTGTTGTCATCGGGCCGACTACGGGCGCCTCGATGACGTATGCCAGGGCGAACATGCTCAGTATGTCTACGACTATCGCCGAGCCTAGGAGGACGTGGCCTAGCTCCTCCCTGTAGGCGACCTCCTTCACCGTTGGCAGGACGACTCCCATGGAGGTTGTCGAGAGGGCGACGCCTATGAATAGGGGTGGGAGGTGGAAGGTCAGGGCTACCAGGTAGCCGAGGGCGAAGGACACGAGGAAGGAGCCCAGGGATATGAGCATCACCTTCCCAAGGTGGCTCCTTAGGAGTGCAACCTCTATCTCAAGCCCCACGACGAACATCAGGTAGATGAAGCCTATCAGCGCCATCGTCGAGAGCCAAGGGGCGTCGCCCGCCACCACCCCAAGGAGGGATCTCCCGACGGCGATCCCCATCAAGAGCTCAACCACTATGACGGGGATCCTGGCAAGCCTGGATATGGCTGGGGCAGCTAGAATCAGGACTACGACTATTGCCATCTCAATAAGCCACTCAGAACCCATTCAAGGACTACTGACATCCTACCCAAATAAAGTTATTTATGCCGCACCCATAAGGCGCCAGTTACCCCTCATTGGACGCGTAGATCCCGGGCATGGAAAGGTTAAATTGGCTCTTCCGGATAGTTCTTATTTGGGGTGTCTGGGCTTGGAGGAGCGTTTTTTGAAGCCTAGGAAGAGGCTGGGCAGGATGA
>WAQG01000024.1 GCA_015520395.1 Candidatus Geoarchaeota archaeon | reverse complement strand
ACGCCCTGCTCTTAAACGACACGACCATGATTCTCGCAACTGGGGGCTCGTCGATGTAGGTTGGCTCGATCTGGGAGGGGCTAGCCTCTACATCGATGATCTCTAGGGGCTGGGTGGGCTCCGGTGGGTTGACTATGTATGTTGGTAGGGCAGCCCCCCTATCCGTGCCGTCCTCCGCATAGCCGATCAGCAGGTAGCCTACCGAACCCTCAAACTGGAAGGCTGTCAGTTTACCTCCTATTGGCGCCTTTCCAGCCGCCTCCCCAACCGTTATGTTTGGTGGAATTAGGGGGACGTTTACGCACAGCCTTGTATCGGGCTTTAGGGTTTCCGGCAGGACTGGTATGCTGAACGACTTCCTAATGTCCATGATCGGGACTCCCGTGACCCACTCCGCCTCTATGCTAAGCTGGGCTGGCTGCCAGGCATAGCCCAGCTCTATCTTAGATGAACCGTTATAGAGCGTCCCCAGACGTTGGTAGGTGAAGGCAGCAAGGGTTCTATTTCCATCAGCCACCCTCATACCGCTCAGGCCAAGTGAGGATGCTTTTAGGCAGACCTGCCTTGTCTCAGGCACTTGGACCTGGTTCTCGTTTTCCTCAGCACCTGCAATTTTGACAAAACAATACGGATATGGAGATGCAGATAATAGTATCATTACTATCATGAATACTGAGATTAATCTGGCGCTTCTCGCCAATCTCTTTATATATAGTGTCCTATTCATCATAGTGACCGCCATTTTTTTGGTTGTATAGAAATATAAACTTTTTGCCCTATTCTATAGGCTGGTTAAGTTGAGAGGGATAAGACCTATTCGGATTCGCTGTAATCATATCGGCAAGGCATCTGGTTTGGTGGCCCTGTTTATAGGCTTTGCTCCTGCCTTGTCTGACTTGGGCTGGTTGGTTTCGGTGGGTTTATAGCTTTTGGTTTGGGTGTTTTTGGTGGTGTTGGCTGTGAAGGTGCTGGGTAGGGGTCATGGGTTTGTTGTTGGTGTTAGGCTTGATAGTGGGGATGAGCTATTAGGGTCTCTTAGGGAGGCTGCTGTTAAGGCCGGTGTTTCGTCGGGCTTCTTCTTTGGGATAGGGGGTTTGAGGAAGGCTGTGCTTGGCTATTTTGTGGGTGATAGGTATGTTTCTAGGAGCTTTGATGAGCAGCTGGAGGTTGTGGCGCTTGTCGGGAACGTGAGTGTGCTAGAGGGTGAGGTCTTCATCCACGCCCACCTGACTTTAGGGAGAAGGGATTACTCAACGGTGTCGGGCCACGCGTTGCCGGGGTGTATAGTTCACCCTACAATGGAGGTAGTGATGGTGTCGACGGGTGTTGAGGGGTTTGAGCTGAGAAGGAGGAGGGTTGGGGCTTTCTCGCCACTGGACTAGCGGGTTATTTTGGCGCCGAGGAGAACCTGGAGGGTCTCCGCAGCCTCCCTATTCTGCTTGAAGTATTTTCTCGCTGGCTCCAGGATTTTTATCAGGTATTCTGCAACTGCGTTTTTGAGGTCGAGGGGGTGTAGCTTCCCTTCGGCGTAGTCCTTTGCAAGCTCCTCATAGGAATGGTATTCTACGTTGCCTCCATATTTTGCTGGCCGCTCAATCACTATGGAGTCGTACTCCCTGAACAGTATGTGCTTCACGTAGTCTAGGATGGGGTTGTACTTGGTCTCCCTGGGCGGCGCAAACGCCTTCCTTATCTTCCTCCTTATCACCTCAGGCTCGTCGTAGATGAATATTGCTGTCTCCGGCAGGCTTTTACTCATCTTAACCTCGGAGAGATGCTCCCTCAGCTTCTCCCTGTCCAGCGGCCATACTGGGGGCTTCTGAAGCCCCATTATTAGGTGGTGATGGACTGCGACGGGTTTCCAGAAACCGAGCTTCGGCCCAACCTCCCTGGCGACCATATTCGCCTTCCTCTGATCCATCCCCAGCTGGGCTATCTTGACCTCCAGGTAGAATATGTCGGCCACCTGCATGGGCGTGTAGATCAGGTCGGCAACATGCCTGGCCTCTATCTCCTTCCTACCCATGATCTCGAGGGTTCTTCTGACCCGTGCGATCGTCAGCTCCTTGGCTACGGTGAGGACCAGCTTCCAGTACTCCCTGTCGCTCGCAAGCTCGTCGCCGTACACGAACTCAACCTTGTCGGCGGGGACGCCCAGGGATATCCAGGCGTGCTTGAAATGGTCGGCGGCCTTCCTGATAAGATCTAGGTCTCCGCCAAGCTTCTTGTTGATCCAGGCATGCCAGGTTGCTAGGAGGGCCTTGAACCTTACGCCCGCTTCGATGAGATCCTTCATCTTGTATGCGCATATGAGGCCTGTTCCGAGGTGGACGAGGCCGCTTGGCTCCCAGCCGTTGTAGGCTATGGGGTGCTCCTCAACCTCGAATATCCTTCTAAGCTCCTCAACAGTTACGACCTCCTCGGTCGGCGGCCTTGTGACGAGCTCGATCTTTGTCTCTATGTCCATCTACTCGCCTCCCTCCACCAGCTTTATAATCATGCCCATCAGCTCGTATCCCCTTATAAGGCCTAACCCGCCCTCCTTGGCGTGCCTCTCGGAGAGGCCCTTTAGGAACCTCGGCTTTATCGGAGGGGCTACGATCATCAGTGGGACCGGGTCGTCGGTGTGTCTTCGAACCGACCAGGGAGTTGCGTGGTCGCTGGTCACGACGATGGCCGTCCTGTCAAGGTCTATCAGCTCTAGGAGCCTGCCGAAAAACCACCTATCTATATTCTCTATCTCCTTAACCTTCCCCTCAAAGTCACCGTCGTGGCCCGGCTCATCCGGCCCCTTAAGATGAACATACACGAAATCGTATAGCTCAAGGTTCTTCGCCGCCCCGAGGGCCCGGCTCATATAGGAGCTAATAGTCCTCTCAGGCCTGTACCTCTCAACATCGAGCCCCAACACCTTAGCTATTCCTAGCTCGACGGGCATGTCTGCAAGCATTATGCCTTTAAGCCCATATTTCTCCTGAAACGGGACAAGTTTGGGAAGCGAGTCCCCAGCATCCCTCATAAGAATAAAGTTGGCTGGGAGCAGCCCCTTAAGTTCCCTCTCCCTGTTCACCGGGTGTTCCCTGAGAACTTCGTGGGTTCTCCAGGCAAACTCGTTGACTAGCTGAGCGGCTCTAGCCGCTTCTGGAGCTTCTGAGAGGGGCTTCACATCCTCAAGCACCATAGATTCCTTGGCGGCCGCAACGGCAATTTTCCCAAGCCTCCTGTAGGCCGGGTCGAGATTCGAAATGTCCGCAGAAAGCCTGCCAATTGCATGATCCCTTATAACTAGAACCGCCCTGTGGCCCACCGTCGCTCTAAACACGAAGTCCGCTCCCTCTAGCTTAACCTCCCTGTTAATGGTTTTTGCAAGTATCTTGGCCTCCTCACTTGCGAGGGATCTTCCAACCCTTCTATCCACAACCCTTCTGTCCTCTATTGTTGCGAAGTTGCACCTTAGGGCCAGCCAACCATCCCTAAACTCCAAGCCAGCCCCAAGTGCCTCAACAACCCCTCTTGAAAGATCGTGTTTCAGCGGGTTGTATCCTAAAAGTGAAAAGACTGCAGCGTCGCTTTCAGGGGCTATGTTCTCATCTATTGGGAGGAGAAGGCCTAAGTCTCCCCTCTTAGCCAACTCGTCCAGGTTGGGGGTGTCGGCGGCCTCAAGTGGCGTAAGGTTATTTACCCTAGGGTCAGGCCTGTCCCCCGCCCCATCGATAACGGCCATGAGTATCTTGTATCTCACCATTAAAGACACCCTAAGGCCATGTCCTGTATGGGTTATACATATAAAAAACAATTATGCATTTAAGGGTTAGTGAGCTGGGGTTGCCAGGAATAAATAGGATAGAGATGGCCAGATACGTTTACATGGGCCCGGGTCTGCTTAAAGAGCTTCCTGAGATAGTGCTGAAGCTGGGCTATGAGAGGCCGAAGCTCCTCATAGTGACGGGAAGCACGAAAACCCTGGAGATAACTCGGAGGAGGGTGCTGCCCCTTTCAGACCAGTTCTCCCAGGACGTCGAGGTTCTGTCGATAGACTCCAATATGAGCTACCTTAAAAGGCTTCGAGAGCTTCTCTCGAAGATAAAGGGTGTGAAGCCCGACCTCCTCATAGGGGTTGGAGGGGGGCGTGTATTGGATGCAACTAAGATATTCTCAGGTCTCCTAAACCTGCCCTACATAAACATCCCTACGAACGCGTCCCACGATGGGACGGCCTCCCCAGTCATTTCAAGCCCCCTGAAAAGCCTGATTGAAGTGATACTCAACACTCCCATGAAGATACTGGCGCCAGAGGCTATAATCGCCGACATAGAGATCATCGCCAGCGCGCCGAGAAGAAGCATTTCTGCTGGTGTCGGCGATATGGTGGCCAAGTTCACGGCGGTGAAGGATTGGAGGCTCGCATACATGATTAGGGGTGAGGAGTTTAGTGAGTATGCAGCAGCCCTTTCGATAATGAGTGCAAGGCTGGTTGCAAGAAGGGCGAAGGTCATAGGGATGGGGGGGCTTGAGGGCACTGCAGTCCTAGTGAAGGCATTGATAGGTAGTGGTGTTGCCATAAGTATCGCTGGAAGCAGCAGGCCGGCGAGCGGATCCGAACACCTCTTCAGCCATGCTCTCGACTACCTGTCGGGCAGGAGGGGTTTTAGGCCCGCCATGCATGGGGAGCAGTGTGGGGTTGGAGCTATAATGATGGCCAAGCTACATGGGATAAACTGGCGGAGAATCAGGGAGGTTCTAAAGGCCGTCGGAGCCCCCGTCAATGCTGAGGAGCTGGGTATAGAGCCTCGCCACATAGTGGACGCGTTGACCATAGCACACCGGATGAAGGCCAACTATTACACGATCCTTGGAGAGTCGGGAATTACGAGGAGCGCCGCGGTAAAACTAGCCGTTGAGACCGGGGTGATACCGTCCAGCTACCTCAACAAGTTATGATACCTTACGCCTTAAACGTATCTTTAAAAGTCCTATGAGGAAGGAGGCCATTTCGCGTAGGCCCATCTTAGATCTCCCGGCCGCCCTCTCAACGAAGGTTATCGGAACCTCCATCACCCGGTATCCGTGCTTCTTCGCTATGTATATGGCCTCAACCTGGAAGTTAAAGTCATTCAATATGCTCTTCCTGGCGATGAGGCCGAAAACCTCCCTTCTATACGCCCTGAATCCCGACGTTGCGTCCCTTACATCTAGGCCTAGAAGTAGCCGGGCCATCAGGTTAGCCCCCCTGCTCACAACCCGCCTCCTCAGAGGCCACCCGACAGTCCTGCCCCCCCTCACATAGCGGCTTCCAATCACGACATCGGCCCTACCAATCGCGTCAACTATCCTCGGCAGGTCTTCAGGCCTATGGCTTAGGTCGGCATCCATCTCGACCACAACGCTGCCTTTACAGAGCCTGAATCCATCCTTATAGGCGGATCCAAGCCCCATCTTCCTTGGCCGCTTAAGGAGCTTGACCTTGCCAGCATGCCTCTTCGCCAGCTTCTCAACTATCTCCCTAGTTCCATCAGTGCTCCCATCGTCAACAACGATTATCTCCCCAACCCCCATCTCTATCAATGACTCGATCAGCCTTCCTATGGTTGACGCCTCATTATAGGTTGGTATTACCACGCTTACATCGGCCAGCCCCATCACTGTGGCGCCCCTATAAGTCCGGGGTATAGGTGCTTCTTACGCCTCGTAGCTTTCAGCTTATCCCACCTCCAAAGGAGGTACACGGCATTATTTGCCGTCATTATAGCCTCCTTCTCCCCACGCCCCTCAACAAACTCTCCGGTCTCCCTATTGGCATACACGGCGCAGACAGCCCCTGCACGGGCGCCGTATATGTTGCTCAGCGTGAATATCGTCGCAGCCTCCATCTCAAAGTTCAGTACTCTGAGCTCTTTTAAATGATCTATTAACCCCCTCCTTGGAAGAAAGCCTCCATACCCGGGCCTCTCCTGCCCAACATAGAAGCTGTCTGTAGAAGCCGTAATACCAACATGATACCTATAACCCAGCCTCTCCGCAGCCTCTATAAGGGACAGAACAACCTCGTAGTGGGCGGCGGCGGGATACTCAGGCTCAGCATAATGCTTGCTCGCGCCCTCAAGTCTCACGGCCGCCGTCGAAATGACCAGATCCCCCACCGCGATATCCCTCCATAGCGAGCCGGTGCTCCCAACCCTTATGAACGTGTCAGCCCCAACTCTAAGTAGCTCCTCCACCGCTATGGCCGTCGAGGCACTACCTATTCCCGTCGAGGTGGCAGCTATGGGAGCCCCCCTATATTTACCGACGTAGGTGACGTACTCTCTATGTCTAGCTACGAGCCTCCACTCATCCCACGTCTCAGCTATCCTCTCAACCCTCTCAGGGTCTCCTGGAAGTAAAACGTATCTTGGAACGTCGCCGGGCTTTAACCTCAAGTGGTACTGTAGCCCGCTCATTGCATGTTAAGGAGCGGGTTGCTGGAATTTAAAACTGTGCTCGTAGGGCTCTTAACACTATTCGGGAGCCGCCGACAAGCGCTGAGATGCCATGCTCCAAAACACCACATGGTTTCGAGAGCCTGGGCTTCCCCCTACCCTCGGACAACGCCGCTCGCACATCTTCGAGGCTTATCCTCTCAAGCTCCAGCACCGTGTAGCCACGCCCCAGACACCTCAGAAGATGCGCGTCGCTAACCCCCATAACAGGCTTCCCATACTTTTCCGCCAGCCTCAGACCCAGCTTATCAAAACCACCCGAGGTTAACGCGTTTACCGTCTCTATAACGTCGACGACCTTTGCGGCTTCCTCAGCCTGCCATCTTTTCCGCCCTCTAGATGGGTGTGGTAGGGCTAGCAGCCCGTCCATAGAGCGGACTTCCCTCACAACCTCCCTAAACCTCCTAGCCCGCACCTCCTCCTCCACAAAGAGCGCTAAGATGTCTCCATAATCCGTCCTAACCTCCACCCCGGTAACCACCAGCAAATCGACGCCCATCCTCTGAGCGGCCCTAGCCGCCTCTAAACCCCCCCTTACAGTGTTATGATCCGTAATCGCCACTATCCTTAGGCCTAGCTGCTCCGCCCTGAGGAGGAGCTGCTCTACCCTTATTAAGCCGTCATGCGAGTAGCTCGTGTGTATGTGGAAGTCGCCCTTACAGATAGGCATCTAGACATATCTAGTTCGGAACTTCAAATTTATATTTGCGCCCAATCTCTCAATCCATGGGCGACAATTATGAAGCTTTACGAGTATGAGGCAAAGGAGCTCTTTAAGGCTTATGGAATACCTGTTCCCGACGCCGAGGTTGTCAGGACGCCCGAAGAAGCGGAGGCCGCAGCTAGAAGGCTGGGGAGCGTCGTTCTTAAGGCTCAGGTCCTGGTTGCGGGGAGGGGGAAGGCTGGCGGGATAAAGTTTGCGCACACCCCTGAGGAGGCTAGGAAGATAGCTGAGGAGCTGCTTGGATCTGAGATAAAGGGTGAGAGGGTCAACAGCCTCCTTGTCTCCAAGCTTGTTGACATAAGGCGTGAGCTCTTCCTTAGCATAATCGTTGATAGGGCCCTCGGCGCACCAGTGTTCCTTACGTCCAGCGAGGGGGGAGTCGATATTGAGGAGCTTGCCGCAAGGGCGCCGGAGAAGATTGTGAGGGTTCCTGTAGACCCGTTGACGGGGCTTAAGGGGTTCCACGTGAGGAGGCTGGTTAAGGGGGTTGGGCTCGCCAAGGAGCAGGCAAAGCAGTTCTCAAAGATGGCCTCCGCTCTCTACAAGCTCTTCATTGATTATGACTGTGAGTTGGCTGAGATAAACCCGCTGGCCATAGATGAGAACGGAAACCTTGTGGCCGTCGATGCTAAGGTTATAATCGATGACAACGCGCTGTTCAGGAGGCCTGAGTTTAAGGGGAGGGAGGAGAGGGAGCTCTCCGAGTTTGAGGCCCTGGCGAAGAAGGAGGGCTTCAGCTATGTGGAGCTAGACGGGAACATCGGGATCATAGGTAATGGTGCTGGCCTCACGATGGCGACGATGGATACGGTTTACCTCTACGGCGGCAAGCCCGCCAACTTCCTGGATATAGGTGGTGGTGCTAGGGCTGAGCTTGTGGAGAAGGCTGCCTCAATATTATTGAGACACCCTAAGGTTGAGGTGATCTTTGTGAATGTGCTTGGGGGCATCACTAGGTGCGATGAGGTTGCCAGGGGCCTTGTTAGGGCATTGGAGAAGCACGGAGCTGGCAAGAAGATAGTCGTGAGGATGATGGGCACCAATGAGGAGGAGGGTAAGAGGATTCTTGCCGAGGCTGGCATCTACGCCTATGACTCGATGGAGGAGGCTGCCAAAAAGGCCGTCGAGCTTGCTGGTTGGAGGTGAGGGTGTATGGCTATACTTGTCGATGAGAAAACCAGGATTCTCGTGCAGGGCATAACCGGAAGGGAGGGCACCTTCCACACGAAGGCGATGCTCGACTACGGCTCAAAGATAGTTGCGGGCGTCACGCCGGGCAAGGGAGGCCAGGAGGTTCACGGGGTCCCCGTCTACGACTCGATAGCCGAAGCCCTGGACAGCCACCCCGAGATAAACACCTCGATAGTGTTTGTCCCGGCGAGGTTTGCGCCGGACGCAGTCTTCGAGGCGCTGGACGCAGGGTTGAAGACCATCGTGGTCATAACGGAGCACATACCGGTTCACGACTCCATGAAGTTCATAAGGTATGCCAGGCTGCTTGGGTCACGTATAATAGGCCCGAACTGCCCAGGCGTCATCTCCCCGGGCAAGAGTAAGGTTGGGATAATGCCCGGACACATATTTTCTGAGGGGATAGTCGGCATAGTCTCCAGAAGCGGGACACTCACATACGAGATAGCCCACGCGATAACTAGGGCTGGCCTCGGGCAGAGCACAGCCGTCGGGATAGGTGGCGACCCCATCACGGGCTTGAACTTCATTGATGTCCTTGAGATGTTTAGGAAAGATGACCAGACGGAGGCCGTCGTCATAATAGGTGAGATCGGCGGCGACATGGAGGAGAGGGCGGCGAAATATATCCGGGAGACCGGCTACGAGAAGCCCGTGGTTGCCTACATAGCTGGAAGGACAGCGCCGCCCGGCAAGAGGATGGGTCATGCAGGAGCGATAATATCGATGGGGACTGGGGGAGCCGACAGCAAGATTAGGGCGTTTGAGAAGAGTGGTGTTGCTGTTGCAAAGAGGCCCAGTGAGGTTGCGGAGCTGCTTATGAAGGCGTTGAGGCGGTGATGGGGAGGACGGGGCGGAAATCCAAAATCCATATACTATTTGATCGGTGCAAGGGCTGTAAGATCTGTGTGGAGTTCTGCCCAGCTGGGACACTGAGGATAGGTGGGGAGAGGAACGCCTTGGGCTTCAGATACGTTGAGGTCATCGATGAACTGAGGTGCATCGGATGTAGGGTGTGCGAATATTATTGCCCGGATTTCGCCATCTATATAGCTGCCAGCCCGTAGACCGCCGAGGGGCTTCGAGAAGCCTGTAACAAAGCCGCTTAAATATCAGCTTTCCACTACTTAGTGTTGGGTTTCTGGGGCCCTGGTGGTGGTTGGGCTGAGGAGAATAAACTCGGTCATAGCTGTGGACATAATGCCTGGCTCCTCCCCCCGGTCGAGAAGGAAGGCCAGATACGCGTTAGTCTACCTTAAGGGAGGAAATATTTTGAGGGAGGAGGAGGGCGTAGGGCTGCACCACATTTTAAGGCTGGTCTCAACCCTCAAACCCGACTGCCTTGCGGTGGATAACATCTATGAGCTTGTCGGGAGTAGCGCCGACCTCAGAAGGCTGCTCAGGAGCATGCCGCCCGGGACTATGATAGTCCAGGTTACCGGATCACCCTTTGAGCGGCCTGAGCCTTTAACCGCACTCGCCCATAGGCATGGCTTGACGGTTCCCTCGAAGCTAACGCCTCTGCAGGCTGCCAGAACAATAGCAAGGCTGGCCTTCATGGGGATAGGCTATTATCTCAAGGGCTTCGAAGAGGAGACCCTGATAATAGTCTCTAAGCGGTTAACACCCTCGGCGGGCGGGATGAGCATGGATAGGTATGAGCGCAGGGTAGGGTCGAGCATAGTCTCTATTAGTAACGAGATTGAAAACGCGCTTAGGGAGGCTGGCTTGGACTATGATGTGTATCCCAGGGGTAGGGGACGCGTCTTCGTGGTCTATGCCTCGAGGGAAAAGCTGGCTGGGGTGGTGAAGCCCTATAATGGCTATGGTGTGAGGGTAGAGGTAAAGCCTGTTCCAAAGGAGACCTTGATATTCGAGCCGCTCTCAGGGGATATAAGGCCTGAGCCCCCGAAGAAGTACCTGATAGTGGGCTACGACCCTGGCGTGAGGGCGGGTGTGGCTGTTTTAGACCTTCACTCAAGGCTCCTTTTACTTAGAAGTGGAAGGTTTCTTACCAGGTGGGACGTGGCTAGAATGGTGTTTAAGCTTGGAAAGCCCGTCGTGGTTGCCAGCGATGTGAAGCCCTCGCCCAAGATAGTTAGAAAGCTTGCATCAATGTTCAAGGCTGTGCTCTTCGAGCCGCCGAAGGACCTTAGGCAGAGTGATAAGAAGAGGTTGGTGATGGACTACCTTTCAGCGAGGAACATAGAAGTCAAGAAGATCGATAGTCACATGATCGCAGCGTTAGCCGCCGCCCTGAGGGCGTTCAACTATTATAAGCCGAAGTTCGAGCATATTGAGAGGGTTGCTGGGCGTGTTGGGGTGTCGGCCGAGGAGGTTAAGGCTATGTTTCTCAGGGGGGTTAAGATTAAGGATGCAGTGGACAGATTGATGAAGGCTCAGGGCCATGAGAGAAGGGTTAGGATCGCTGAGTCGGCCCCAGCGGACGAGGTGGTCGACGCTTATAGGAGGAGGATAGCCGAGCTTGAGGAGAAGCTGAGGGGGCTGGAATCCCTAATAAGCGATCTAGAAGACGAGCTGAGGAAACGGGATAACGAGCTTCGAGCCCTCAATGAGAGGCTCATGATGGAGAGAGAGAAGGCCGACCTGGCCATTAAGAGGGATAGGCTCGTGTTTATGCTCGAGGAAAGGCTGAAACAGGCTGAAAAGAGGATTCGAGACCTTGAGTCCACCGTCAGTCGCCTTACCGAGAAATTGAAGAGCTATGAGGAGGTTGCAAGGCTCCTTGAAAGGGAGCTTTACATAGCGCTTGTCTACATAGAGAGGCTAAGTCCATCCGCCCTGGAGGAGGCTCTGAAGGAGGATCTCCTCAAGGCTGGCAGGATAGTATATGTGGGGAACCCGGGGGTTGTTGAGAGGGGGGCTTTAAAGGAGCTTTTAAAAACCAAGCCCAGGGCAGTGATGTTTCCTGAGAAGCCTTCAGAATGGGTGGTTAAGGGGTGTGAGGGTGAGGGTGTCCCGGTCTATGTCTTGGGGGACTCAAAGCCCAGGGTCAGGGTGGTCTGGATCGGTCGCACACCCTTTGCTGAAAGAGGGCCTCTCGAAGAGTTTCTGGCTGAGGCGGAGAGACGGCTTAGGGAAAAGAACCTGAGGGAGATGAGGGAGCGGCTTCTTAGGATGATCATGGATTATAAAAATAAGAAGCTAAAATAGCTGCACCTTGTCCTCGAGTATCAGCATTGTTAGACGGGTTATTTTGCTGAGCTCCTCGTCAATTATCGCCTCGGCGTCGCTCTTAATAACGTTGAAGTGCGCGTCCTTTTCCGGCACTATGAAGGCTGTTGCGCTTAGCGGCTGGTCTATCGGCTTTCCGATCTGGCTTAGGATCTTCACGGTGACGCATTTAACCCCCTTCACCTCACTATAGATTCTTCTTGCCATCAGCAGTGCCGCAACATTATAGACCTTCCCAACGTGGTTTACAGGGTTTTTCCCCGCGGTCGCCTCCATCGACATGGGCCTGAAGGGTGTTATGAGCCCGTTAGCCCTATTGCCCCTCCCGGTATTTCCATCATCCCCCGCCTCGGCTGAGGTTCCAGTTACTGTGAGGTAGTAGGAATTAAGTTCGGGTTTATCGGCTGTGTTGACGTATATCTCCACGGGCATTTCTGTTACCTTAACGGCTAAATCCGACACCCTATTCACAACCTCCTCCCTTATGCTCTCATAGTGGTCTGCATCGGGTATCAGGTGACTTATCATTGCCACTGCAACTGAAAGCTTTACCGTGTTTCCTATCCGTAAGCCCATAACTTTTATGTCCTCTCCCAGCTCCGGCAGCTCCTTCTTCACCCTCGGGGAGTTCAGGTATTTCTCGGTCTCGTAGACGAGCCTCTCTGTGGGGGTGAGTGGTGCGTAGCCGACGCCAACCGAGGTATCATTGGCATCTGGTACGCCTTTCTTCTGCTCGAGCAACGCCCTTAGATCCCTGGAGCCGGGCCTTATTTTATAGTCTATTATTACGTGTTCCTCGACATTCAGGAATCTAAAGGTTCCTGTCAGGAACTCCTTTATAGCCGATATTGCGAGCGGTCCTATAGGAACATGCTCCTCCCCACTTTCAGTCTTAACCGTCGTTGTAGCTCTACCTGCTACCATTATGTAGATTGGCTCCAGGACCCTCCCCCCACCAAACCAGGTCACTGACTGGCCTCCCACGACGATTCCTTTGTCGACGTTGTGATGAAGTATTACTCCGTAGTTTTTGAGGTAGTATTTCGAGAGGGCTTTGCTGACGGCTTCGGCGGCGCTGTCGGCAATGTAGTCAGGGTGTCCAAGGCCCTTCCGCTCCACCATCTCGATAGGTTGTTCGCTTACTGGGAGTCGCTCATCCCTCACAACATATATGTTTCTCTTCATCTCCTTTCGCCTTCTTCAAGTGTTTTATAGATGTTAGAAGAACTCAGGAATATAAGCATTATCTATAAAGCCCGGTTCTTCCATCACAATGCTTATTTATCCATGAACCCCTTTGATATGGCGGTGCCCGCCTTGCTCTACATCCAGGTTAGGAACTGGGAGGATTTTAAGAGGTTGCTGGAGAGCAAAGGCGTTAAGGAGATTTATTATACGATCCTCGACGATACCAGGCAGATAGTCCTGAAGTTCACCGACGGGATCGCTATATACGAGCACATTACGCCTAGGGACTATTTTGAGTATGATTGCGGCCTATATGTAGATCCGGAGGAGGAGGTTAGAAGGATGACTAAGCCTGAGGAGGTTGAGAACGAGATACTCGGAGGGGTTATAAGGTATCTTGTCGGGAGCCAGAAGATCAGGGGCTTTAACATGTGGTTTATCTATAGTAACTTTGGAATAGAGGCAAGGGAGTTTATAGCTAAACAGCTAAAGGACTACATACTGATTGAGGGCGACATACTCCCCCTCTAACGCTGTTCAAGACACTGGAAGATCGGGGAACTGGAAGTAGATGATGTTGTTCCCCCTTATAAAGACCTTGCCATATTTGATTATCGTCTCACCGTCATTATTCTTCTCCTCAGCCTCCATAAGCACAACGTTCATGTTCGTATCACAGGCTGCAAGCCGGCCATAGAGAAGTGTGTTATCCTTGAGCCTTATGTATATGTATTTGTTCAGGTTTCTAAGCACGAATCTTAACGGCTTTACTTCGGGTGTTGTGGCAGTCCTGGACGCCAAGCCCCCAGCCTCCGTAAAAATTCTTCGAGGAGGCGTTATTTAAACCTTTCATAGGGGATTGCACGGAGTGCCTCATGGAAAACCTTAGATAATACATGCATATTACCATATGTTAGGTTGCCGCTCGAGAAGGTTGTTGAGAATCCACCCATAGATGAGGCTTTAAAATTGATCTCCGAAATGATTAGGGAGCGTCAGCTCGTGATAGTCGTGGGTCTATGTAGGGTTACTTATGAGGGGAGGGCATCATCAAAGCTGAGGATTGGTGAAAGGGTCGTTATAATTAAGGGTGACGGCACGCTCCTCATTCATCAGCCAACCGGGCATAAACCGGTGAACTGGCAGCCTCCGGGTGGCATTGTAGTTGTGAGGACGGAGGATGGAAGGCTCCAAATAAGCGTTTATAGGAGGCGCCCGCTCGAGAGGGTGATTGTAGAGTTTGAGAAGGTTGAGGCCGTGTTGGGAGGTAGGTTGAAGGATTCAGCCACGCTCGAGATGTATGCGTCAGAGGAGGATGTTAAAAAGGCTATAGTACTCAGGCCTGACATACTTGGAGATAACGTAAGGATAATTGGTTCAGAGATACGGCTGGGCGATGTGGGCATAGTGGATCTGCTCGCCGAGGATCGTGAAGGAAACTTATTGATAGTGGAGATAAAGAATGAGAGGGCTGGCCGTGAGGCAGGTCTCCAGCTATTACGCTATGTAATGTACGCTAAGTCACACTTCAAAAGGCCTGTTAAGGGGGTGCTTGTCGCCCCTGAGCTTTCAGAGACCCTTCATAAAATGCTTAAACGCCACGGATTAAAATATGTAAAGCTGACGCCAAAAAAGGCCCTCAAGATACTTGAAGAGCATGAGAGGAAAGGTTTATATAACTGGATATAGC
>WAQG01000023.1 GCA_015520395.1 Candidatus Geoarchaeota archaeon | reverse complement strand
TGGGAGCTCGGGAAGGCGGGTATTGGGGAGGTTGAGAGGGTGATAGAGCTGGCGATCGAGGGGGACGTCAGGTTTTTCGGGGAGGTTGGGCTTGATAGACGTTACTACAGGGATATTTATGATCTGCAAGTGAGGGCGTTTAAGATGTTTATAGATGCTGCGGAGGCTGGGGAAATGGCACTCAATATACATGCCCTGGACGCCTGGAGACACGTTTTAGACATTCTGGAGGGCAGGGATATCGCAACAGCAATAATCCACTGGTACTCCGGCCCCGTCGACTTGCTCGACAGGATAAGGGACATGGGCTTCTACATAACTGTAAACCCATCCGTAGAGAGGCAGCCGAAGCATTTAAGGGTAGTTGAGAAGGCCCCCCTCGAAATACTCCTTACGGAGTCTGACGGGCCATACGTCTATAAGGGAGTTAAGCTGGAACCCCCAATGGTCGCCAAGGCGGTTAAAGCGATCTCATCTATCAAGGGTATGAGTGTGGAGGAGGTGAGTGATCTCATATTTAGCAACTTTAGACATGTGGTAAGGAGTGTCGGCTTAACCTTCTAAGAGTCGCCGTAGTATAGCTTAAAGGGACTTAGAACATGAAATGCTTTAGGGCTGATGACCGGTGGGCTCAACTAGGGATTCCGTGGCCCTGGTGGGGGTTGATTTAGGGACAAGCTCCGTGAGGGCGCGACTCTATAGCAGAGATCTAAGGCTACTTAGAGAGGCAAAAGCCCCCTTGGACATCCATAGCGTAGCTGAGAAGAACGTGTATGAGCAGGACGCCAATGATGTTTACCTTGCACTTAGGAGCGTCTTAAAAGCCGTTCTAAGGGACGGCGCCATCACTTCAGCATATGTTGGTCTTTGCTCTTATTCACCGAGTCTTCTAGCGTTGGATCGTGAGGGCCGGCCGATCTCGAAGGTGTTTCTTTGGCTCGATAGACGCGCCTGGAGGGAGGCTGAGGAGATAAGGGCTGAGTTTGGGGGAGAACTGTATAGGCGGACAGGTCTTAGGCCCGACCCGATATTTCATCCTTCAAGGATTCTCTGGATAAGGCGCAGGATGCCTGATGTGTTTCGGCGGGCCGAATTCTTCGTCCAGATAAAGGACTATGTTCTTTTCAGGCTAACAGGGGAAATCCTTACGGACTATTCTTCGGCCTCCGAAACCCAGCTTCTGAACCTCTCCGGCCGCTGGGACGGGGAGCTTCTAGGCTACCTGGGGATCGATGAGCACAACCTCCCACAGCCAGTCGCCTCAGCCAAGCTGCTCCCAGTTAAACAGAGGCTATTGAAGTTGGATGGGGAGATTTATGTTGCCGTGGGTGGCGTCGACTCTGCCTGCTCATCTCTTGGCGTAGGTGTTTTAGATGAGGGGCCTGTGGCCGCAACAATTGGTACGTCCCTCTGCCTAGATGCTGCACTTGACAGACCCGTTTTAGACAGGGAGGAGAGGTACGAGGTCTACAGACATGTAGTTCCTGATAGATGGCTTATAGAGGCATCCCACCCCACGGCGGGCGCCTCTATAGACAAGATCCTAGAGCTGATCGGGGGGAGAGGATTGCATGAGGTGGCCAGCGCCTCCCCGCCTGGAGCCCGAGGACTTATAGTCCTCCCCTTCCTTGCTGGGAGCAGAAGCCCGGATTGGAATCCCAGACTTAGGGGTGTTATATATGGTCTGTCTTTGGAGAGTGGGAGGGAGGATCTTGTTAGGGCTTTCATGGAGGGGCTGGCGCTCTGGGTTCGGGAGGTCTATGAGGATTGGAAAGACCTAGGCGTCGCTTTTGAGGAGATTAGGGCTTGTGGAGGAGCTTCGAGAAGCTCGACCCTTATAAAAACTATTTCTAACGTGCTCCAAATCAGAGCTTTGGTGCCACAGGAGGTCGAGGCCTCCTCTCTTGGAGCCGCGCTCATCGCCGGGGTCGGCGGAGGCATTTATAGTGGTTTTAGGGAGGCCGCCAGTATAGTTCGCTTCTCCCGTCAAATAGATCCAGACCCGGCCACCTTCCCCATCTATGAGAAGATTTATAGAAAGTACATTCTGCTCAGGCGTATGGTTAAAGATCTGGAGGTTTAACGTTAGACTGGCGTAACTAATATACCGCCTTGCCGCAAGGGAATGTTGTGGTGTTCGTCTTGCCCTTAGGAAATCCGTCTCGTGAAAAGGAGGGATTGGTACCTAAGCCTGAGGAGATCCTGAGGAACGCCAAGGAGCACGGTTTTGGTCCCAGGAGTCTGGAGCTTCTTAGAAGGGCCCTAATGGTTGAATCCTTGGGGGCAATGGCCTTTAGCCTCTATGATGCGCCTCCAATAATCAGTAGAGCAGGCAATGGGGCCCTGGTCTACGATGTGGATGGAAAGGAGTACATAGACATGATGGCTGGATTCGCCGTGCATAACGCTGGTCATCACCGCCCTGAGGTGCTTGAGGCGATAATTGAACAGTTTAAAAGGATAGTGCAGTATTCAGAGATGTTGAGTGAGGAGAGGATAAAACTCTCCGAAAAGCTTGTCGAGATCACTCCTGGAGACTACCCGAAGAAGGTCTTCTATGGCGTTACAGGAACCGATGCCAATGAAATAGCGATGAAGCTAGTTAGATACTATACTGGAAGAACTGTCATAATGACCCAGTGGGGCGATTACCATGGGAGAACCATGGGGGCTTCAGCCCTCACACACTCATTCTCGACATGGGCTCAGACATACCCCGTCCCCCCGGCAGGCTCCGCCGTCGTCAGATTCCCGTTTCCCTACTGTTACAGGTGCCCATTCGGGTTGGAGTACCCTGATTGTGGGATGGCATGCCTGAACTACGTAGACTACATGTTAAGTGCGAGATACTACGGGCTTTCCGATCCAGGTAAGGGCTTAACCAACGTTGCAGCTATGATAATAGAGCCTTATCAAAGCGCCGCCGGATACATAATACCGCCCGACGAGTACCTGCCGGAACTCTTCAAGATAGCTAGGGAGCATGACGTGCTTTTCGTGGTCGATGAGATCCAGACAGGCTGGGCCAGAACCGGCAGGATGTGGGCCATACAGCACTATGGAAACCTGGAGCCAGACCTGTTCCTTATCGCTAAATCGATAGCCAACGGGCTTCCGTTCTCCGCCGTGGTTGGGAGGAGTGAGATAATGGACTCATGGGGGCCTGGAGCATTTTCAACAACCTTCGCAGGATACATGCTGGGCGTAGCCGCCGCCCTAAAAACAATCGAGATATTTGAGAAGGAGAGGCTCGCGGAGAGGGCGGAGAAGATGGGCAACTACTTTTACAAGGGATTAAAGGATCTTCAGTCCATCCATCCCATTGTGGGGGATGTTCAAGCGAAGGGGCTTTACATAGGTATTGAGTTCGTATCCAACAGGGAGTCTAAGAAGCCGGCCACCAAGGAGACGAAATGGATGTCGATGCGGCTGGTAGAGCTGGGCATGTTGGTTAAGAAGGCAGGGTATTTCGGCAACAGGTTTGCCCTTTCGCCACCCCTAACAATAACTAGGGAGCAGATAGACAGGGCTCTAGAACTCTTCGATAAAGTTTTCAGCGAGGCTGAGGAGAAATTTATTATCAGAAACTAACCTTTGCGAAATCTTAAGACAAATCCGGCAAGCCTTTCATAAACGATCTCTATTTTGGCTATAAGCATAGCAACGAAGATCCAGAAGAGGAGGGCCCCCCAGAGGGATGTTAGAAAGTTGTAGGGGTTTTGAAAGACTATGGGGCTAAGCGTATTGGTTGTCGGGCATAGGGGCTCGATATACTTCATCCAGAAAAGCCCTATTGCAATTAAGGCCGCTATTGAGTAGAAGAGCTTCGTGCCGGGGCCGACCTTCAATGCTCCTCGCTCCCCGCCAGAACGTATATTGATTTTCCGGTCTTTTTATCGAAGATGTGGAGCCTATCCTCCTCGAAGACCAGCCATACCTCCTCACCGGGCTCTATCCTCATGGTAGGTGGAACGACGGCCTTCACGATGTTAGCGCCAAGCTTAAAGTCTAGGATCGTCTCGGTTCCCAGTGGCTCAACTACGTAGGTTTCAGCCTTGATGGAGTTCTCTATAGGCCCCCTAGAAACCTTTACGTCATGGGGCCTTATCCCCATTATAACCCTCGAGATGCCCAGTCTGGACACAAGCTTGCCTAGGGCTTCAGATATCCTATACTTGAATACCTCCGATTCGAAATAATAGCCGTCTTCGTACTCCTTAACCTCACACTCAAAGAAGTTCATTGGGGGTGCTCCTATGAAGCCCGCCACGAATATGTTTGCTGGCCTATTGAAGAGTTCCTGGGGGGTTCCGACCTGCATCAGCCTTCCCTCGTTCATGACAGCTATCCTGTCAGCCATAGTCATAGCTTCGACCTGGTCGTGGGTCACATATATGGTAGTTACTCCAAGCTCCTTCTGAAGCTTCTTTAACTCGGCCCTCATTAGAATTCTGAGCTTCGCATCAAGGTTGCTTAGAGGCTCATCCATCAAGAAAACCTTAGGTCTCCTGACTATGGCCCTGCCAAGGGCGACCCTCTGTTGCTCGCCGCCACTAAGCTCCTTAGGCTTTCTACCAAGCAGATGTTTTATCCTAAGCAGTTCTGCAACCTCCTCCACCCGCCTCCTTATCTCCTCCTTAGGATACTTCCTTATCTTCAATGGAAAAGCTATATTATCGAAAACTGTTAGATGGGGGTAGAGCGCATAATTCTGAAACACCATCGAGACATCCCTATCCTTAGGGTGAAGATCGTTGACAAGTTTGTCGCCTATGTATATTTCACCCTCGGTAGGCACCTCCAGGCCAGCTATCATCCTAAGGGTAGTCGTTTTTCCGCAGCCCGAGGGGCCTAGAAGAACGAGAAACTCCCTGTCCTTTACATATAGGTTGATGTGGTCTACAGCCACAACGCGCTCTCCTCTAGACTCAAAGATCTTTGTGAGGTTTACAAGCTTGACATCGGCCAAGCCCTAACCACCTCTAACCGCGCCTAGTGTAAGCCCTCTAATTATATGCCTTTGAAGGATAAAGGCGAATATGACCGCTGGGATGAGGGAGATCACTATAGCTGCCGTCATGGGTCCAAGTATGACTCCAGCTATAGTCCAGTATGACGTTACCTCAACTGTGAGCATCCTCACATTTATAGATGTGAATATCAGGGCATATAAGAATTCGATCCAGGAGAATATGAAGGCCAGTATCCCGACGGCCATGAGGCCTGGCTTTATTAGTGGTAGGGTCACCCTGAAGAAGACCTGTATATCTGAGTATCCATCTATTAGGGCGGCCTCCTCTATCTCCCTTGGCACATCGTTTATGTACTCCCTCATCAGCCAGATGACGAATGGGAGGTTTGCTAAGGTGTGGGTTATGATTAAGGCTATGTGCGTGTCAAGTAGTCTTAGCTGGTCGAATATTATGAAGAGCGGTATTACGAAGGCGACGGGCGGGCTCATCCAGAAGGTCAGTATCCAGAAGGCTAGGTCGTCCCGCCCCCTGAACTCGTATCTGGCAAGGGCGTATGCCGCTGGTGTGCCGAGGGCCAGTGAGAGAAGGCTTGTCGAGACAGCTATGATTGAGGTGTCGAAGAGCGGTTTCCATATTGGCCTTATTTTGAATATGTGCCAATAGTTTTCGAGGGTTGGTGTGAACACCCATATGTAGGGTTGTTTCACGATCGGTTCGGGCTTAAACGAGGTAACTACTATCCAGGCGATGGGCAGCAGTATAACGAAGATGAGTGTTGCAACGACGAAGTATATTAGGCCACTTAGGATGAGTTCCTTAAGGTTTGACGCCCTGGACTCGAACCTCATCTCCCTCACCTCCTAGCACCCATCAGGGCGTATCTGACGAAGATGACGGCGAAGAGTATTATCATGTACTCGTAGACCAGCGCCATTGCAGCTCCTTTGCCCATCCAGAAATAGGCAAATGTCTCTCGGTATATAAGGTAGCTCAGCGTTTCTGTTGAGGTTCCGGGACCACCAGTGGTAACCGTGTAGATTAGGTCGTATACCTTTAGGGATATTAGAAACTTAAGAAGGTATGCGACGGCTATCACGGGCCTCATTAGGGGGAGTGTTATGTGCCAGAATATTTGCCACCTCGAGGCCCCATCTACATATGCGGCTTCAAACGGCTCCCTGGGAAGGGATTCGAGTCCTGCAAGCAGAACTAGGAACATAAAGGGGAACCATTCCCATGTGTCTATAAGTATGAGGGAGAGCATCGCCATTTCGCCTGTCTGGAAAAACGAGACCGTAATGCCTGTCACACTCTTTATCATCCATGGAACAAATCCTATGAGGGGGTGTAGGATAAACCTCCACATGAGCCCTACCGAGACGGGGGGTATCAGGAGGGGTATTACGAGTAAGGCCCTGAGTATGCCCCTCCCCCGGAAGGGCCTAGCGAGAAAGAGAGCTAAGGCAAACCCAACCAGAAACTCAAGTGTCGTTGATCCGACGGCGAAAACTATGGTGTTCCAGACGGAATTCCAGAACCTCGGCCAATTCATGAGGTATCGGTAGTTGTCAAGCCCTATGAAGGACCATGGCTTCGCCCAGGTAAGCCTATACCTATGAAAGCTCAGCGCCAGGACGTAAAAGAATGGCAAGAGCCCAACAACTATCATAAATATGAGGGATGGGAGAAGAAAAAGTATAGGGTATTTTCTGCGCTGCACCGTCATAGCTTCGGCACCCTTCTAGCCTGGACCCCAGGGCGGGGGTAGGGTTACAGTGGTTTCATAGTAGCCCTCCTCACTCATTACACTCTCAATTTCGTCGGCCGCACTCTCCAGGAGCCCCATGATCGCGCTCTTCGCTTCATCCTCGCTTATCTTTCCATCCAGATAGTCCTTCACCTTCATAAGCGCCTCTGAAAAGTACCTGCCAAGTATGTGTACTATCTGCTCCCCCACAGTAACGGGGGGCACTATCGGCAGGGAATTCTTAACAACGTCGTAGAGCGTCTTCATGTATGGAAACTTGCTGTTAACCTCCTCATCGAAGAACGTAGACTTTCTTGTAGGGGCATGGCCCAGTAAGGCCAGCTTCTTCTCAGTTTCGGGCTTAGCAACCCATGCCAGGAACTCGAAGGCCAGATCTTTATGGGGCGCATTGTGGGGTATGGCCCAACCCCAGGCGCCCAGGACCGCGAATCCGCCGGGCACTGGCGCGACGCTCCACTTGCCCGCCGTCTGGCTTTTCTCGGGGTTATTTAAGGCCCCTATCATCCAATTATAGGTTATCATCATGGCTGCGTGGCCGGACTGTGCCGCCTCAAACGCCTCATCGAACTCCCAGTTTATCGCTCCGGGGGGCGCGGTCTCCCAAACAACCTTGCCGTAAAGGAAGAGGGCATCTACGGCCTCTTGGCTCGCTATAGCAGGCCTCAAACTCTCGTCGAAAACCTTGCCACCAAAACCATATACGTAGTTTAGCCCCTCCTCCACGACTTTATAGCCTCTGCGGGCCTGCGCGGCCACGCCGTAGAAGTCTTCTTCAGGCTTTGTTAGATCTTTGGCGAGCTGATAGAATTCATCCCAGGTTTTTGGGGGCTCGCTTATCAGGTCGTTCCTGTACATTAGGGCCAAAGCGTAGTTGTACCAGGGCAGCATGTATACCTTCCCATCTTTCCAGTATTTCCCAACAGTCCACCAAAGAGATGTGAGGTAGTCGTCAACCTTGAGTTCAGGGTGTTCAGCTATGAAGTCATCTAGGGGGACGAGCCAGCCAGCCTCACAGAACTCAGCCACCCACGGATTATCAACGATAATGACATCATAGTAGCCAGTCGTGCTCTTAAACACAGTAACGAGCTTTTCATGCATCACCTCATATGAGGCCCTCTCTATAAC
>WAQG01000022.1 GCA_015520395.1 Candidatus Geoarchaeota archaeon | reverse complement strand
GTTGTCTGTAGGTGTGAGCTTGTCAGTGAGGCGGAGGTCAGGGAGGCTGTTAGGAGGGGTGGGAGGACGCTTGATGGCGTGATCTTTAGGACGGGCTTAGGTATGGGGCCCTGTCAAGGGTCGTACTGCATACCTGAGGCGCTCAGGATAATGGCTGATGAGATGGGCGTGGATGTCGCCTCGATAGTTAAATCGTCTAGAGGCTCGGTGATCGTGTATGAGAGAGACTGACCTCCTGATAGTGGGGGGCGGGCTGGCGGGCCTTAGGGCGGCCGAGCTGGCTGAGGGGATGGGGATAAGCTATCTTTTGGTCGAGTCGGATAGGGGTGTGGGCGGGGCGCTCCGCTACCCCCTCGGTCAAAGGGGCTACGTGTTTAAGCCTCCAAAACACACGATCATGGAATCCACAGTCATTTCACTTAGCAGGGGTCTATGCAGGGTAGTCAACGCCAAGGGGCTCAGTGAGGTCAGGTTTAGGGCGGCGCTCCTGGCGACCGGCAGCCGTGACATTAACTGGGCTGAGCTCTACATCTCGGGGTACCGCCCCGCAGGCGTTTTCACCTCAACCATGGCATGGAGGTTCATGGAGATGGGCTACCTCCCAGGACGCCGTGTGGTTGTCCTCGGCCATCTTGAGGCGGCCAGCTTTATGGCTGAGGATCTGGTCAGGCTAGGCGTAGAAACCATAATTGTCGCACCCTTTGATGTGGAGGCGCCGCGCGGCGTCCATGTCTACAAGGGCTATACTGTCAGCCGGATCATCGGCAAACGACGGGTCGAGGGCGTCCTTATAACTCCCAGCAAAAGCTACCGCGCGCCAAGGAACGGGAAAGGCGTTTTCCTTAAAGCAGACGCACTGATCCTCTCGGTCGGCTTTAAGCCCCACATACCTATACGGGAGTTCGGGGTTCCGAGCCTTATGCCTAGCTTTAAGAGTGGTATATTCCAGGCGGGGGGTGCGGCGGCACCCTTCAAAACTGTGGATGGCGTTTTAGGGAGCGTTGATGCGCTCTTCCCGCAGATCGTGAAGTATCTGGAGGGCCATATTGACACCATGCCTAAACGTGTCAGATGGGGCAGCGGGATAAACTTCGTCTTTCCACAGTGGCTTATAGGCGAACCCCCCTATACCCTGGTGGTCTCGCTCAGCTCCAAGGGTGGGAGGGTGGTGGATCAGGAGGGCAACGAGTTCATCATAAAGGGATGGGAGGGCGTGGTGAAGCTGAGGGAAGCTGTGAGGAAAGACGAGGTTAGGCTACAGGTCGTATAATCTCAGCTGGGGAGCCTACCAAGCTCCATAAGGAGTCTTCTCCAAACGGCATACCTCCTAGCCACATCCTTCGACATGGGGGGAGGCTCCACCCGATGCTTAAATTCACAAAGCTGGGCTAGATCCTCCAGCGAAAAGGCGTTTTCGGAGAGGGCTAGGAGCATGGCTACGCCCCGCCCGGTCATTTCGCCGCCCTCCTGCCTTAAGACTGGGAGGCCGATGACCTCCGCTATTATTTCGAGGAGGCTCTGGCTCCTAGACAGGCCGCCATCAACCCTGGCCTCGGAGGGCTCTATTCCGGTCTTCTCCCTGATCATGTCAAGCACGAACCTTACCCCAAAGGTGACCCCCTCGAGAACAGCCCTAATCAGCTCTCTCCTTCCCGTCTTAAGGGAGAGGCCCCAAAACATGCCTGAGGATGGGGGGAGCTCGGGTGTTCTCATCCCGGAGAGGGCTGGTATGAATATCGGCACGTGACCATAGGCCTTTGGCGTTAACTCATCGAGCTCCTCATACCCCCTAAGGAGCCCGACCTCTATCATCCAGTCGATCTGGGGGCCTGTGCCGGGAATGAAGCCCTCAATCCCGTAAAGAACCCTGCCGCCGATCTTCAAGATGATTAATGGGACAAGGCCCCCGCCATAAAGCCTGGTCTCACCCCCGGTGCACATATCGACGAACGTCCCCGTCCCGAGGGTCACCTTTAACTTGCCCCTCTCGAGGCAACACTCCCCTATGGCTGCAGCCTGCTGGTCAGCTATCACGCTCCTCAGCTCCAGCCCATGAAACTCGCCATACTCATCCACGCTGTCCATCAGCCGTGGGAGGGGAATATCCAGACCCAAAAGCCTCCTTACTAGACCGATCCAGGAGAGCCTCCTTGGATCGACCAGCCCCGTCAAAGCGGCGTTCGTCACGTCGGATAGGTGCCTGCCCGTCATCCTGTATATAAGGTAGCTGTCCAGAGTGCCAATATAAGCCTCGCCGCGCCTGAGCCTCTCCCTAAGCCCACGCACATTGTCTATCAGCCATCTGTAAAGTATCACCGGTGTCTTGGGGGAGAATGCGGCGCTTAGCGGGGGGATCTTTGCGATAAGTTTAAGGTGCGGGGGAAGCCCTTTTAGAACCTCTCGACCCCTCTCATCCATCCAGGTCACTATGTTGGTGATGGGCGTCCCATCCCTCTTCCACGCTACAACTGAAGCCCTATATGTCGCTATCCCCAGGAGCCTCGCGCCTGCATCCCGAGCGTTGTGCACCAGGCTTCTCACAGCCTTAAAGAGCGTCTCGGAGTCCTGCTCAAATCTACCGGGCCCTGCCGATAACAAGCCTATCTTAATGGGCTTAAGGTGTAGAAGGTTCAATTCCTCATCGTAGAGAAGCAACTTTATGTTGGTCGTCCCCACATCCACAACAGCATATGTAGCCTTGCCCATAGGCCTCAATCATGATTTGCCCCTCAGAATACATTAAACCTTAGGCTACCTGTAATCCTTGGTGGAGGGCTGTGGAAGAATGGATTAGTGTGTTTAGGAGGGAATTTGGAGACCGCTTCCGCACCGATGAGGAGGTGCTGAGCGAATATCTGTCCGACGCCACCCCCCTGTACCTGGCCCTCCTGCTCAAAGGTGAGGAGCTACCTAAGCCCGCCGCAGTACTCAGGGTGGAGTCTGAGGAGGATGTGGTTAAAGCACTTGAGATAGCTTTGAAGCACAGGGTACCCGTGGTTCCTAGGGGGGGAGGCTCAGGGGTTGTTGGGGGCGCGCTGCCGGTAGAGGGCTCTATAATCCTGGATCTCAGGGGGTTGAGATGGATCAACGTCTACCCCGAAGACATGCTTGTTGATGTGGGTGCGGGAATTTACGGCTATGAGCTGGAGGAGCGCCTTAATGCTATGGGCTACACGCTTAGACACACCCCCCAGTCTTTCTACGATTCCACCATTGGCGGCTGGATCTCCACCGCGGCTGTGGGGCAGTACTCGACCATGTATGGGGGCATCGAGGACATGGTCATCTCAATTAGGGTTGCGATCCCGAGGCTCGGCCTGCTTGAGGTGGGGGGTTTGCCGAGGAGGTCCAGCGGCCCCGACCTGCGCAGGCTCTTCATAGGCTCCGAGGGGGCTCTCGGAGTGGTTACTGGAGCAAAGCTAAGGATCCTACCCCTCCCAGAGGATGAAGCAAGGCTATCATATACGCTCAGCAGCTTCGAGGAGGGTTTAAGGTTCATTAAAAAGCTGATTTTAAAGGGCGTGGGGCCAGCTATTATCAGACTCTACGACCATGAAGACGTGGCGCTTTGGTTTGAAGGACTGCCTGAGGTTCAAGATAAAAATCTCTTAATAATGGTTGTTGAGGGTGAGGGCCGGCTAGTGAGGGCTAAAGTGGAGCTGATAGAGGGTGAGTTGCCGGAAACCTTCATTGCTATGGGTGAGGAGCCTGTGAATTACTGGCTTAGAAACAGGTTCAAGCGTGTTTCGGATGTGGTGAAGTACATCAGGATGGGCATCTTATTCGACACACTGGACGTGGCGGCATTATGGGGGCGGCTGCCAGCCCTTTATAAAGAGTTAAAGGCACGGCTTAAGGAGCTGGACGGCGTGATGCATGTCTCAGCCCACGCGTCCCACTTCTACATAAGCGGGGGGTGTATATACTATACCGTTGCTGGCATCTCGGAGAAGGTGGCAGAGTTTTATTCCAACTTATGGAGGACTGCTGAGAGTGTTGTTAGAAGATACGGCGGAACAATATCCCACCACCACGGTATAGGCATGCTAAAGGTTCCATATATAGCCGGGGAGCTTGAAGGAGCGGCCGAACTGCTCAGGTTGATAAAAGAGTCGCTTGACCCAGAGGGCATCCTTAACCCGGGCAAGCTAGTCCCCAGCCGGGAAAATCAGTAGATCCACCATGAGCCTCGTCTAGGAAACCGCCTGCTAAGAACCCTTGAAAGCCATGGCCTACAGTTTGGATCAACCCTCTTTACAACATACCCGAAGGCCGCCATAAGCATCATATATCCCAAGATATAGTAGGGGGCGAATATCGGGTTAGGCGCAGGGCTGGTGGAGCCCCGGGGCGTTCCAAACCCCGTAGCCGTAGCTATAAGCGAAAGAGATACCTCAACGAGCTGGAGGAGGATCCAGTAGGCAGGTATGAGAACAAGCCTCCTCCACCCCCTAGACACAAGACCACCGACAAGATAGGCAGCCAGGTTGTACACGGGAAACATGTACAACGTATACTTTGGGTCGCCTAGCCCGGGAAGGCAGAGGAGGAGAAAAAAGACGTATAGGGGAAATACAGCCCGGCTGAAGATGGCGATAAAGGCAAAGCTATAGACAACTATGCGTAACGGGTAAAAGACATAGTCGTACCATAGATAGAGTGGAAGGCTAAACACGAAAAATAAAAGTGTAGAGAAAAGGGAGAACAGGGAAAAAACCTCTAACATACGCCTAACGCCTCGAGTCACCTCCCCGCATCCCTATTACAGTACCAAGTCTCGCCAGGCTGGCTCAAATCCTCCTGATAGCCACAGTACAACGTCCGATACTTATCAACCGGCGCCAAAGCTCCATCTATCAATGAATCCACAAAGCCCACGCCGCCCACAGGAATCACCTTAGGCCTACCCATATAAGGCGAGTAAAACGTCACATTAGTAACAGTCACAGTGTAGGGCTGGATCCCAAATGTTTCAAATGCTATCGGAATTTTGACATAGGCTCCCTCAGCTATCTTCCTCTCAGCCCAGCCCACGTCTATAT